>NZ_AUNJ01000407.1 GCF_000447775.1 Bacteriovorax sp. DB6_IX | reverse complement strand
CAAATACGTCAATAGCCTCTTGCGTTATCAACGTACCATTTGTCAATAATTCAACAATAAAACCCTTTCGTTTTGCATATTTATAAATAGTAAGAAAATCTGTTCTGGTAAAAATCTCTCCACCGGTAAAATATAAAAATAACACTCCTGCATCAAATAACTTGTCTATAATAGCTTTAATCTGCTCTGTAGAAAGCAGGTCTTTTTTTTTCTGGTCCTGCAGATAGCAATGGACACACTGCAGATTGCAATAAGGAGTTAATTCCATACCGCCTACATGTGGATGTCTGTTTTTGGTCCAGAATTTTTCTTTAATCTTTTCAATTGAATCACTCTTTCCTGTATACGTTTCCTCCGCAAACACGATCAATTCACTTCCTTTAAATAATTATTGTGATACAAATTTTCAATAAACGCTTTACAATCCTCATAAATTATCGGGTATAATTCAGGCGTATAATTTATTATTTTTGATCTTAAATGTGACACAATTCCATCTAACGTACATATTTTGTTATCCTGCAAATACCTGATAATAACTTGTCCGGTTTCATTTACGGACAGTAAATGTTTCAAATCATAATAATGCTTCTCATGAATATTGACTAAGAAAAAAACACCTCCGATATCACGTAAAACAGCACCTTCCTCTAATGCATAATATTTCTGCTTATATCTTTCCCTTGCACAAAGATATAAATTAATGTTTGCATTTTCATTTTTATATCCGCTTGATAATTGAATCATATCGCATCGTAAATTGGATATTTGATCCCATACGGAAAGAATCCTTTCTGCCTGTGAAGTATACTCGTTTACTTCTTTCAGTTTATGTAACAATTCTTTTATCTCATCGCCGCCAGGAATCTGACATAAATAATATTTGACTCTTGTAACAAACGAATCATCAAATTCTAATCCCAGACATCTTAATCCAGCTTTCCTGGTTTGAATCAGTTCCCTCACGAGCTGAAAAGTCCTATCCTCTTTAATTTCAACATTTTTTTCTAAATAACTGCTGATTTCTTCATCATAGTGAATACTCTCATCCACTCCAAATGTCTTAAAATAAAATCTGATTTCATCAAACTCTGACGATGTATCTTTCTTGGAAAATCCACAGTAATATAGAGATTTACAATCATTTTTACTTTTTATGACATTATCTATGCCCCTTAAATAATCCAAAAATTCCATCTGTTCTTCAGATG
>NZ_AUNJ01000406.1 GCF_000447775.1 Bacteriovorax sp. DB6_IX | reverse complement strand
GTGATAAAGAGACAAGATTGATTTCACAATTTGTGGCTCTTATTACTAAGTTTAGTGACTTCAACGTGTGGACAGATAATAAGACAATTCTGACTCAATATTTGAAATCAGGAATGGAGTATTTCTGGGATACTTGGGCAAAGCAGACTGTTGATAAAAGGGTTCAAAATCTTAGTTATGAAGAGCCTCTTGTTCTGAAAGTTGTGGATAGAGATCTG
>NZ_AUNJ01000405.1 GCF_000447775.1 Bacteriovorax sp. DB6_IX | reverse complement strand
TCTTTACAAAAGCTGACCGTGTTGAAGCAGCTTCTGAGCTTCCTTTGTCTATGGTGATGGAAAAGGCAAAAGAAATTGTTCCTAATCTAGAAAAACATTTTCTTATCTCAAATAAGACAGGGGATAATGTTCACCTTCTTACAGGAGAGATCTGTGACACAGCAATACCTGGGCCTCACTTCTATGACAAAGGGTCAATCTCTAATAAGCCAGAGAGATTCTTTGCAACTGAATATATCAGAGAGCAAGCTTTTGCCCTTTTAAAAGATGAGCTTCCATATGAGCTAGCTGTTGTTATTGATGAATATAAAGACTTCAAAGATAAGACGGGTCAGCCAACTTCTCACATTTCTGCTTCTATTCTTGTGAATAGACCATCACAAAGGGCCATTGTCGTTGGTTCTAAGGGAAGTGTTATTAAGGAAATTGGGACTAGAGCAAGAAAGAAAATTTCAGCAATGACTGATGGGAAGGTTCACCTAAACCTTCACGTTAAGGTTTCTCCAAAGTGGTTCAAGAATAACTTCATCCTTGAAGAACTAGGACTACCAAGAGCACAAGATTCTGCTCGTGTTTGGAAGAAATAGAGTTGTTATAAAAATATAAAAAAAGGAATATATGATGAAAACCAGAGCAATGGTTATCTCTTTAATCGGACGTCCAAATGTTGGAAAGAGTTCTGTTTTTAACAGACTCATGAGAAAACAACATAAGGCCATCACATACGATATGGCCGGTGTGACAAGAGATAGGCACTACGGAATTACAACATTCAATGATGCTGATGATGAAAATCCATTAGATGCAATTCTTGTTGATACTGGTGGGTTCTATCCTCAAAAAATTGATGAGGCAGGAAAGAATCAACAAGAAGAAAATGCTAATAAATTCTTCAATATTATGACTGAGCACGCTCACAAGGCCATTGATGAGTCAGATTTAGTTCTCTTTGTGGTTGATGTTAGAGAAGGGGCACTCCCTTTTGATCAGACAATTGCTGACTATATCAGAAAGCAAAAGAAGAAGATGTGGCTTATCGTAAATAAGTTTGATTCTGAATCGCAGCGTGGTGATGAAATCGACTTCTACTCACTAGGAATTAATGGTGATGAGATGTATGTGACATCTGCCGCTCACGGGCTTGGTATTGATGGTCTAAGAGAAGATATTCACAAAGAAATGATTAACTTTTCTCAAACGTCGCAAGCTCTAAAATCATCAGATCTTCAGCGTGGTGTAACACCTCGAGAAGATGTTGTTTCTCGTCTTGCCATTATTGGTGCACCAAATGCAGGGAAATCAACTCTTTTGAACTTGCTACTAGGAAGCTCAAGAGCACTTGTCTCAAATATTGCTGGGACGACTGTTGATCCTATTGATGGATACTTTGATCTCTACTTTGGTAAAGATGCCAAGAAATTGGAGACAAGTGAATTCATCAAAAATGATGCAGCTCTTTATAAGCAGTATGAAGACTTTCAAAAAAATAATCCGGACCTTTATACCTCGCTTGTCAGCTCTTATAACCTGGAAGAAGAAGTAGAAGAGTTTGAAGATGAGTATGAGGCCGAAGTTGATGAAGACGCTCTCGGTGGAGAGGAAGGTCAGTTTATTGATGAGGCCGGAGATCGTATCTACGAGCAAGTCTTTGGAGATGATACTCAAAATGAACTTTTAGAAGGTACTTCTAGTGAAGAAAGTGATGAGCAAGAAACTCTAGAAGAGATTCAAGAAGAAGGAAGTTACTGGCGTAGTCTCCATGTTATCGATACTGCTGGAATTAGAAAGCAAAAAAATATTAGTGACTTTGTTGAGTCCCAGTCTGTTTATCGTTCATTAAGATGTATCACTGATAGTGATATCTGTATCTTTATGATTGATGTCACAAAGGGGATTTCTCACCAAGATAAGAGACTTCTTGATATTGCTATTGAGAAGGGAACATCAGTTATTGTTTGTCTTAATAAGATTGACCTTATCAGTGAGAAAATCAAAGACCCTCAAGAAAGAAGAGAGTGGCTCGATGATATTCGAGTGAAGATTCCATGGTTAAATTACTGTGATATTCTTCCTATTTCTGCGAAACAAAAACGTGGAATAAAGGCACTGAAAAGGGCCCTTATTAAAACGATCCTTATCCGTCGTCAAAGTATTGCGACTGGGGAGCTAAATAGATTTATCTTCGAACTTATCGAAAGACAGCCTATTATCCTTAAAGGAGCTAGAGGTAAGAGATTTAGAGTGAAGTACGCTTCTCAAATTAAATCAGGACCACCAACCTTCCTATTCTATACGAATAAGTCTAAGGGGATACCTGAATCTTATCGTCGTTATCTAAAAAATGGTTTACGTTCAGCATTCCCACTGGATAATACTCCAATTCACCTTATCTTTAGAACTGGTGCAGATCTAAAGAGTAGGATGAAGAAACTCAACCCAAAGTTTTTCTAAAAAGTATAATTAGGCCGTCTCGTAAAATTCAATATGGGACGGCCTTTTCTTAGGCCAATCTAAATTCATAATCTATTCATATTCTCTTCTTATACTATATTTATATAGGGAGGAGTTATGATGTCTAAGACTGAACTTTCACAGAACTTAGATGAAATGAATGAGGATCAGAAATTACATTTCTACGAGAATGTTTTCGACGATATGATTCATGATAAGAATCTAAGAATTGATGGGGAGGACTATGAGTCAGATCTCGAAGATTTCTGGGCCATGAATGTACTTCATCACAATCATTTTCAGCTATTCTTTACTTTCTATGGATTGCTGGCACTTTTCTTATCCTATGTTGATTACAAGGGGATGGGAGAATTAACGCTAACTAATGTTCTCTTCTTTGAAGGGGGCGTTGCGCTTTTAATCTTTGCTTACATGATCTATCACCATGAATCGCGTCATGATAAGGACTATAAGGCCTATATTAAAAAGCGCTTGTCAGCTTTTAATAAAGCAAAAAATGCAATTTAGACTCCCTAAATAAAAGAAATATTGATAGAATGAACACCTATCATTGGGTTAGGTGTTCATGAGTCGAGAGATTTTAAATTCAAGTTATGCTTTTATTGTTGAGTTCTGTGAGGAGAGAAATTTA
>NZ_AUNJ01000404.1 GCF_000447775.1 Bacteriovorax sp. DB6_IX | reverse complement strand
CAGGTTTCATCAAACCTTCTTGATTATCCCAAATAAAAACAGGAAAGCTTGCATAGGCCTTCATCGAAGTTATTAAGGTAAAGAGTGAAAGTAAAAAACCTTTCTTCATATAAAAATTCCTCTAGCTAAAAAATAAAGCATTTGGAATTTATTATAGCGAAAACAAGCTGTGGACACGCCCGAGTGGGCGTCATTTACAAGGGTGT
>NZ_AUNJ01000403.1 GCF_000447775.1 Bacteriovorax sp. DB6_IX | reverse complement strand
TAAGATATAAGAAACCTCTTTTTCGTCACCAGACATGGTCGGAGAGCTTTACTTGTTTTGGAAAAATGTGGAGACATAATCTACACGAGCTTAGGCCATCAGTTGAAGATAGCTTAGTTTCGCAGATTACTGGTCATTATGGATCAAATAAGACATGTGATCTCTATGCTGAGGTTCCACTTTGGTCAGTTCTTGAGAAGTT
>NZ_AUNJ01000402.1 GCF_000447775.1 Bacteriovorax sp. DB6_IX | reverse complement strand
GTGATGAGGTGATGTCACTCGTTAACGGAAATCGAGCTGCATAGTTTATTTTTTAGATGAAAAATATGGCCATCAGTTATCTGATGGCCTTTTTTATTTAGAAGTTAGAGTAAAGACTCCGTCCCAATCGTGAGGAGGAGGATTTTGAATATATTCTTCACATCTTTTAATATAGATTTCTGATGGATTAGTTTTGACTCCTTTTAGTAATGGGAATCTTTCATATTCAATTTCTAAAGTCTCTTTGAAGACAGCTAGGGCTTCATCCCATCTCTTTTCTTTGTAGAGCTTTAAAGCTTCTTCAAAGAGGACTGAGAGCTTCTTCTCAAGCTCTGGAGCATCGTCCTTTGTGTAGAGAAGCTCATAAGAAGTTACAGGGACTGATTTCCCAACGACTCGAATTGTATCAAGCTCTCTCCAGATAAATTCTTTAGGACATAGTTCCACTGTTTCTTTTGCAACTTGAGTAAAGATACCATATTGTTTCGCTGACTCTTCAAGTCTAGCTGCGAGGTTTACAGCATCTCCCATCATTGTATAGTTCATCCTCGATGACGATCCCATATTTCCCGTCACGATCTCACCTGAGTTAATACCAATTCTCATTCTCATTTCATGAACTATAGTTGGCCACTTATCACCCTCTGAAACCCATTTCTTTCTGAGCTCTAGCAGTTTTAACTGCATCTTGTGGGCAACTCGACAGGCCCTCGCAGCATGATCTTCAAGTGGCATTGGTGCCCCAAAAAAGGCAATAATCGCATCGCCCTCATACTTATCAAGCGTCCCTTTTTCTTCTAGTAAGATATCTGTCATGGCCGTTAGATATTCATTAAGCAATTCAACCAATTGCGTGGCCGAAAGTTTTTCAGAGAAGGTTGAGAACCCTTGAATATCTGTAAAGAAGGCCGTCCTAACACCAGAGTCTCCTCCTAGTTTTGGTGGCTCCCCAGATTCATACATTTCTGAAATAAGCTCTGGTGAAATATAGTTACCAAATGCATTTTTAAGAAAGGTCTTATCTTTATTGGCCATATAGAAATGCACAAAAGTGTTCCAAGAATAACAACCTATAAGTGCAAAATAGCAAAAGAATAGTCTATTTTCATACCCATCAGGAATGAGATAGTAAGTATCATAAATATAAGTTCCTCCAATGATGGCCAAAACAGTCAGAATATCCAAAATCGGATTATCTTTAAGCTGAACAAGTAGTAGGAGACCAACAGATAGAATAAGGAGAATCCATGACATCTTAACAGACTCTGCAAATGGTCTTAGAAACTTTCCATCAAGAAGCATTTTTACAAAGTTCATATGGAAGTAAACTCCAGGCAGCATAGAATCAACTGGAGTATGTCTTAGGTCATAGGCTCCAAAGGCCGATGCACCGACAAAGACAGCAGTGTTCTTAAACATTTTATGCATCTCTGGATCATCATCTGATTTAGAAATAATGTCATAAATAGAGGCCCTCGGGAAGTTTCCAATTCCTCCTGACCAACGGATCTTTGTCTCTCCTAGATCATTAAGATAGACACGGCCTTTTTCTGTTACCAGCGCCGGCTCTCCAAGTACAGAGAGGTCAATGAAAGATTGAAATTTCTTTGAGTCATCACTAAGATTCATCTCATCAGAGTCTTCATCCTCATCCATCTCTCCAACAAAATGTTGGTAAGTACTAAGTCCGTAAGATGGGACATAAATATCGTCGTAGATATTAGAGACTACCTTGTAGTGTCGTATGATTCCATCTGTATCAGCGCTGGCCTCGATATAACCAAGTGAGGGTTCAGCATCAATAAGCTTTTGAATAGGGTACACTGCATTTGAAATTTTTGTTGAGACAAGCTCATAAGCATCTCCACCAGTTTTTGCTGTCATCGCAAAGGCATAGAGGTCTTCAGGTGTTTGAGGAATATCCTCTGTTCCGGCAAGTTTTAAGTTGTAGGGAAGGATAACTCTGTTATTTGGAACTTCATGAAATTCTTCAATCGCCTTTGCCAGGTCATTATCAGGATTAAAGCCATTACAAGTTTGTGACTCCTCTGAGAAGAAAACATCAAAGGCCACAATCTTTGCCCCATAAATTTTGAGCTTTCTAATTAGTGAGCCCCAGTGACTTCTTTGGATCGGCCACGAACCAAGAGCTTTAATTGAATAATCGTCAATATCTGCAAGAACTAATCTTTGATCAATTTTATTCGGATCGATAGTTTTTAACATTCTATAATCAAAGAAACGGTCTTCGAAGAATGAACTATAGGCAAAGTATTTTTTCTGGGGGCTCCATGGTGGAAGGCTTCTAAAAACAAGTGATTGATAAACACTGAGCACGGAGAATGCTACAATGAAAAAGATTCCGAGATATTTTACAAACCGTTCCATGGGATGCCTTAGTAATTAACGTTTAGTTGAAAAGATGTTTCATGCTTTGTATAGCTACTATCTTCGAGATCAGAGCTGTTCTTTGAATAAGTATATTCAAAGTCTGCACTCACATATTTTGAAACAGTCTTTGTGAATTTTGTAATAAGCTCTGTTGTCGTCTCAACGCCACGCTGGGCATCTTTCGTTTCATCATCATAAGCTAGCCATGTTTGGGACAGGGCCAGATTAATATTAATCTTTGGGAAGAGCTCTGGATAAATGAAGTCAAATCTCAAAATTGTACTCTTAGTCGAATTCTCGACAGCATTGTAATAGTCAGATTTATCAGTTTGAAAAAAGAGTAGATAAATCTTTCCATTGATATAAGCAAGTTGGTCTATTGAGAGAGCTGTCTTGTCGAAGTTTAGGTCAGTATCGTAGGCCTTAAACTGATCAAAACCAAGTTTGACAGTTGTCCCACCATATTTAAAGTAATTAAACTTCTCTCCAATATCGATACCAATAGTTCTATTATTAAAAGACTTTTCTTTGATCCCATCCTTATCTTTGGCCTTGTACTCATAGCTCAAATTAAAAATAGACTCTGCAGGTTTCGCAAAGAGTTTATGAGCAAAACGAATATCAACTGATGGTGTTATTGTATAACTATCACTTGAGTAAACATCAGAGTTTTCTCTATCTCCATGGCTTTCTGTCTCAAGATCAATCGCTGGAGTAATGATATAGCGCCTTTTAAAAACTTTGGTATAGTCAGCACTTGCAGACGTTGTGAAAATAAATGTATCTCTCTTTGTCTGAATATTTCCAGGAAGGTCATTTGAGAGGGTAAAGTTATTATCATAAGTAAATGATTGCGAGAAGGCCGCGTTGATCTTCTTGGTTGGAATTCTTTTACCATTTACTAGGAGATTCGGGTCGAGCCCAAACTCTTTTTGAATTTCCTTGATTCTTTTAAATATATCTTTTCCCGTACGGCTTTCAGTATTCATCTTATGAGCAACCTCTAATTGCGGAAGAATATATTTCTTCACGTAGATCGTTGTCTCATCTTTTTCTCTCGCCATATGTAAAAGACTCTCTGAGAGTTGAAATCTTGCAATCTGTTTTAAGTCATCTTTTGCATTATCTTCACTGAGAATTTTCGAAAAATATGTTTTTGCATTCTTGTGCTCATCTAAGAGTTGGGAAATATGAGCGATATAGTAATAGGACTGAGCTCTTTGATAGTCTAGCTTCGCTGATCTAAAGAATGCCTTTCTTGCTTGGTCTAGCTCATTAAGGGCATAAAGACCTTGTCCGACTTCGTAGTAGATGTCTTTGGCCTGACTTCCAAAAGAGATGGCCTTTTTATAATTAATAATGGCCTCACTAAAGTCTTGGAGTCGAGAGTGACTAAGTCCTATGAGATAGAATTTGGTGGCCAAGAATTTCTTGTCTTTTGATTTTGATAATTCGAGAGATGAGATAACATCCTCGTATTCACCACGTTCTAGTTTTTGGTAAATAGCTTTGAGGTCGGCCCCATGAATATTTAGTTGAAAAAGGGTAGGGATAATAAGTGAAGCTAGTACTGACTTCTTCAATTCAACAGTCCTTTGTCGATGCATTATTTCTGCATGGTAAGTCTTTAATAATTATTTAATATTATGCCTTGAAGAGGGAAAATTTTAAAGATGGTAAGAGAGAGGAAATAAAAAGTGGAGCTTAGCGCTCCACTTTTGCTTATTTTATTTTCTACTGATTGTTGAAGATAAATTTCACTCGAGTTTTCTTCTCCAGCTGAGGATTTATTTCCACATCTGGTTCCCGGTCCGGTGGCGGAGGGAGCTGCGGTGGCTCGAGCGGGTCAAACTGTGGAGCATCCTGTGGTGGTGGCTCCAGAGGTGGAGGAGGTGGCGGAGGCGCCAACGGTTTTTCATCATCTGAGGCAGGAGATCTGTCCTTTTCTTGAGGAAGTGCCGTCCAATCACCCTTGGGATCTAGTTTGTAGTAGTCATTTTCATATAATCCTGTGACAGGATTGATTTTTCCAAAGTGTAGAGGAATAATTGGCTCTTTTGTAATAGGATCAATTGCCGCATCTTTTGGAGGCGCAATATACAGAACATTCTCCGTATCAATTAGGCCGCCGTCGTTAAGCTTTGTGTTTCCTGCATAGTCTTGTGATTCAATATTATTATCATCACCATTTTCATCAAGATCTATTGTAGAAAGACCCCCATCGATCTTTGCCATCTCTTCTAGAATCTCTTTCTTACCAGCTCCTGCGAACTCTTCACCTTCCACACCTGGAGGAAGAATACTTCTCGTTGCTAGTTTTGCTGGTTTACCTTTTTTTGATGTTGAGCTTGTCTTAGACCCATCATTACTTTCTAGGGCCTTTAGCTGCTTCTTATTCAACTTAATCGGGGCCAGAGGTTTTGTATCAACATTTGGCATTACCCCTGAGAATTGTCCTCTTCTAACCATTACAGCAGTAGGAGAAGAGACAATACTTTCTAATCTCTTTTGGCTTAAGCCCTTTCTCAAGTCTCCAATTGCACCCATGGCAACGGCACCTTCGAAGGTAATAAGAGAAGTATTTTGGTTTCTTACGTTGAAGTTAACTTGAAAGTCTGTCCCACGAACACCCATGGCAGCAGTCTTTGTTTTAATAAAGAGCTTTGATTTCTCTTTGTCAGACATTTGCATATAGTTCTTTGTAACTTGGGATCTTAGTTGCCCTTTCATGAGGCTGATAATACCGGCCTTCTTCTTTGGGAATTTTGTCACGACCATTTGGGAATTTGGTCCAAGACTCATTTTAGATTTATCGATAAAGAGGAGCTTTATAAAGCTTCTATTCTTAGTCAGAATTTCTGCCCCTTCCTTGATCCAATCACCCTTTTTTAATTTCTTCTTCGAATTGACTTCGAAGACCTTTCCACGCGCTTTGATAACTTTTGCAACACCTTTAGATGCCGCTAGAGCACTCGTGCCAAGGCTAAAAATAAGAGTGAATAACAGTATTTTGAACTTAAGCATTAGCTACCTCATCCTTCATAAACGAACCCATTGAGCTATTCGTCAATTATATCTGCTGACTTTAACGATGATGACAACTGGTTGAAATATGAAAGATTGAGGGGTGATGAGATGAGAGTTTTGGCCTAAAAAGTGGTCAAAACCCATCAGGTTTTAACCACTTTTCAGTATCTTATATAAGAAATGAGATTATGAGATTATTTGAAGAAGATCCTCTGGTGGTCTTCCTACTTTGGCCTTAGCACCATTGACGAGGATTGGTCTTTCTAAGAGTACTGGGTTTTCGCTAACAACTTTGGCCCACTGATCAACGCTTAAATCCTGTCCCTTTAACTCTAGCTCTTTGAATGTTGCCTCTTTAACTCTGATAAGTCCTTCAAGTGGCTTAAGGCCTGTTTTTTTAACAATTTCTTTAAACTCAGTCGCTGTGACACCTTCTTTTAGGTAGAGTTTAACCTCTGGCTGAACACCATTGTTTTCGAGTAGTTCAAGACCTTGGCGGCTCTTTGAACATCTTGGGTTATGATAGTAAGTTTGCTTGGACATTTCTTCTCCTTAAAAAAGTATCATTCCGATTGTTAAGACAAGGGTAAAGGTTTTAATATCCTGTTTCGCATCTCGACTACCTAGAATATTAATTTCCTGGCTATTACTCTTATCAACAAGACTAACTTTAAATGATTCATAAATGGCCCCACTTATTTCAAGAAAGACCGGATGCATATCCTTGTATGGTGTGTCTTCTTCAATTCCAAATGCTAGGTTGAAGCCAATCGATTCATAAGTCAGCTTATGGTCTTCTCTAAATTCTTCTGCAACGTTGAACTTATCGAGTTCAATTGACTGGATCATCCAAGACGGACCAAATTTCATATAACCAAACCATGGACTAATATTGATTCCCGTAAAGAATTGTTGAATCTTCCCAGGAATTTTAAAAGTCTTCGTATTGAATTGAATAAAAGGAGTAATATCGACGGTTCTAATTGAACCTTCTCCCGTAATCGTTTGATTATCGTCGTTAAAGGCTAAATCAGCAGCATTCCCAAGTAGAATACGAGACTCCAAACCACCTAAAATTCTTCCCCACTTATAAGAGAATGATGTTTGAACACCATATGAGCGTGAGTCCTCACGATCAATTTCTTCTCCCGTTGGGGAGCTCTTGTCTTCAAGGGAATTGAAGCTTGATTGAGCATAGGAGAAACCGGCCCTAACAGCAAAATCGTTTTCATAGGAAAATGATTTCTTGGCCATTATTGCGATAAAGAGGACAAAACAGATTCTACCAATCAATGTGAACATTTAGACCTGCCTTATCTTTTCCAACTTGTGGAATGAGTTTTACCTTTCCTTCATAAAACCAAAAAAGAGTTGAAGGGTTAATTGCGTGACCAATAATTTTCCCAAGAACATTTCCTGTATTTAATAAATAGAGGGAGAGTTTCTCAAGCCCAAGTCCAAGCACTGAACCTAGAACAGGGGTTTGGTAAAGGTCTTGAACACTGGCCGGCTCAGTATAAATCTCAACTGTAAATTCGAAGAGAGTACTAGAAATAAACGACATGGTTAGTGCATCTGAGCGGCTGTAACCTCGTGCTCGATAAAAGAGAAAGAGCTGTGAACCCGAAATTGGGTGAACAAACCAGTTCCAAAAAGGTTCGTCCTTGTCGAAAACGAGTTGACCAAAATTCTTCCTATAATTTTCTAGAGAACCTTTTTCTTTAACCGTAGATGGTTGAGTTAGAGGATAAACAACCCAAGTGACGGCATAGATTGCGGCCAGGTTATTGATATTCTCTTCAAAAGTATGTTCTCTATCAATATAGGTGTAGTAGTAATTTGACTTTCGTTGGTATTGAACTTTTTTAGGTAGAGCGGGAAGCTCTGTTGGTTGAGATTTTAAGTTCTCAAGTCCTCCCAGTGAAAAAGAATCACTATTTGCATTATTTGCAAAAGAGAGGGAAGACATAAGAGTCAAAATCAAAAATATCTTTATTGTTTTTGCCATAATAATTTCACAAGTTTTGGTGCATTTGATATCATGGCCACCTCAAAGTGGAAAATAAATTTAATAAAATAGGTGAATCTATGACAACAAGTGCCAACTCAGAGTTACTGGCAAAAATTAAAGATGAATTCGCGGCCCATGTGCGCCTCTTACAAGATCAAATTACAGAGGCCCTTCGTGAGGTTGATCCTGAGATTGAGCTGAATGAAGATAATTGGGAACGCTTAGACACTGCTGGAAATCCTGGAGGTGGAGGTAGAACTCGCGCTTTCCAAGGAAGTGTTATTGAAAATGCAGGTGTTAATACTTCGCTAGTTTTTGGTGCGACGTCAGAGCAATTTGCTAAACAGATTGGAGCCACAAAAGCCGAGATGTGGGCCACGGGGATCTCTCTTATTATTCATCCAACAAACCCACGTGTTCCAACATGTCATGCTAACTTTAGAATGATTTGTGGTGGTGATAAAGTATGGTTTGGAGGAGGTGCAGACTTGACTCCTTTTTATCCGAATACGGAAGACTTCACTTACTTTCATAATGTATGGAAAGAGGCCTGTGCTCCTTATGGATTCTACGCTGATTGGAAAAAGCAATGTGATGAATACTTTGTAAATAAGCATCGTAATAATGAAATGCGTGGAGTTGGTGGGATCTTCTATGATCACTTCTTTTCTGGTGATATGGAAAAGGACCTGGCCATGTTTAAAGAGATTTCTAATCAATTTATTAGGTCATATTTTCCAATTGTAAAGAAGCGAGTTAACGAAGAATATACAGAGGAAGACGTCGACTTCCAATTACATAGAAGGGGACGCTATGTGGAATTCAATCTGTTACATGATAGAGGAACTCACTTCGGTTTAAAGAGTAATGGGAGGACTGACTCTATTCTTATTTCTTTGCCGGGAAGATGTAAGTTTACTTACTGTTATGATCCAAAAGAGGGAAGCCCTCATGCTGAAATGCTAAAATACTACTACCCACAAGAGTGGTAAAAAAATAAGGCCGGTTTATCCGGCCATTTTCATTTTATTTTCAATTAATTTCCTTAAAAGCTCCTCATCATTACATTCAATTCCCATTTCCTGCAACTGGCCTTGCAGCTCTCGAATATAAG
>NZ_AUNJ01000401.1 GCF_000447775.1 Bacteriovorax sp. DB6_IX | reverse complement strand
TGTTGAAGGTTGTCCAAAAATTGAAGAGCTTATGGATACAATCCTTGAGTTTATTGGAGACAGAATTTTAGTGGCCCACAATGCTTCATTTGATGTGCCTTTTTTAAACTCAGTTTTAAGAAGAATGGGAAGAAAGCAATTAGAGAATAAGAGCATTTGTACAAATCTTATGACGAAATATCTTATTCCTACCATGATGAACTCCAATCTTAATTATATGAGTAAGATTTTTAAGATCAAGCATACTAAGGCTCACAGGGCCCTTGACGATGCTGATGCAACGGCGAAACTCTTCTTAAACTACTTGAAAATTTTCGAAGATAAAGGTGTAAAAAAAATCAATCACCTCTACTACCCTAAAAATAGATATGAGCTTGATCTCACAAACTTTAAAAAAGATTGTCCAAAAGAAGAAATCTTCAAAAAGATAAAGTCGGTAAACTCACCTTTCCTACTTTCATTAAAAGGAAAGAATGGAATTATTTTAACGGCCTTTCCATGTAAAGGAGTTGAGAGTGAAAATGAGCATATCAAAGACCTTATAGAGAATACTGAGTGGGAAACTCTCACGATTAAACTTGTTGGCCCTTTTACTGAAGTACTTATTAAATTTAACCATCTCTTCGCAAAGCTTCCTCAAGAAGAAAAAGATAAGGCGATGGAGAAATTATGGCAAATTCATATTGATGAGGACAAGAGAACTCAGCTAAAGAAAGAAATCAAGGATAAGCTTAATAATGATTTTGTTATCATGAACCATCTTGTTCCTGAGCAGTTTACGATTTATCCTCTCTGCGCTTTAGGTCATAGAAATGAGCTCATCTTTCGTTATCCAGGACATAAGAAGAAGCTTCTCCAATATATCAATTCTAAGGGAAATAAAATCAGCGCAGGCAAGATGAGAAAGGTCGCTTACCACCCTAGTCTCAAAGAATTCCTTGAATGCTATATGGTTCTACAACTTCAAGAAGATAAAGAGCTTTTAATAGTCAATAAATCCGTGGCAAAGAAGAATGACGAAAGTTTCTATAAGACTTTAGAAGAGTTCCTATCTAAAAATCCAAATACCTACAATTATCCCCAAAACTATATTTAGTAACATAATGGAAATACCCTCTGCGGTATTTCCTGTTCTAAATGCTCCAACGACTTCGAGAGAAAAAGTGCTAAACGTAGTTAAAGCTCCAAGAAATCCTGTTTTTACAAGCCTTGATGTTTCATGATTTAAATCGTATTTGAAAGAGAGGACCAACATAATGGCGGCGCCAATAACGTTGACGATTAGA
>NZ_AUNJ01000400.1 GCF_000447775.1 Bacteriovorax sp. DB6_IX | reverse complement strand
AGAGATGGGCCTGGTTCTCTGTAGTTTTCTGTTTCGATACCAGAGTTTTCTTCAGCTTCTTCAATTGTTTCAAACTTGTTTTCATTTGCAAGTTCTAGTGCTTCTTCTTTCTCGTAAGACTGAAGAGAGTCTTGAAGGTCTTTGTCTAGCTCAAGTTGTTGTTGAGCTTTGTATTTGGCGATGGCCTCTTCTCTTTTTAATCTCTTTTCTTCTTCAGCAGAGAGTTTCTTTGGAGTTTCTTTCTTTGCTGTTGATTTGGCTTGAGTTTTCTTTGTGGCTTTTTTGGCTACTTTCTTCTCGGCTTTCTTTGTCGTTTTCTTTGCTGCTTTTTTGGCAACTTTCTTTGCTGCTTTCTTTGCCGTTTTCTTGGCAGTTTTCTTGGCAACTTTCTTAGTTACTTTTTTGGCTGCTTTCTTTGCAGTTTTCTTTGCTACTTTCTTAGCAACTTTTTTGGCTGCTTTTTTTGTAGTTTTCTTAGCAACTTTTTTAGCCGCTTTCTTTGCAACTTTCTTTGTGGCTTTTTTAGTAGTTTTCTTAGCTACCTTCTTTGCCGTTTTCTTTGCTGCTTTCTTGGCAGTTTTCTTTGCCGCTTTTTTGGCAACTTTCTTAGTTACTTTCTTTGTGGCTTTTTTTGCTGCTTTCTTGGCAGTTTTCTTTGCTACTTTCTTAGCAACTTTTTTGGCTGCTTTTTTTGTAGTTTTCTTAGCAACTTTTTTAGCCGCTTTCTTTGCAACTTTCTTTGTGGCTTTTTTAGTAGTTTTCTTAGCTACCTTCTTTGCCGTTTTCTTTGCTGCTTTCTTGGCAGTTTTCTTTGCCGCTTTTTTGGCAACTTTCTTAGTTACTTTCTTTGTGGCTTTTTTTGCTGCTTTCTTGGCAGTTTTCTTGGTAGTTTTCTTAGCAACTTTCTTAGCTGTTTTCTTTGCAGTTTTCTTCGCAACCTTTTTGGCCGCTTTCTTTGTAGTTTTCTTTGCTGTTTTCTTAACCGCTTTCTTCGTTGTTTTTTTAGCGGTCTTTTTCGCAGCTTTTTTAGCAGTTTTCTTCTTTGCCACGTGTGTATCCTTAGTTAAATATGTTCACTTTCGTATTCTCGGTCAGTATAGCTAGAAAATTTAAAATATTTCAAGCTTTTTTCTTTAGAAATTCAAGTCTCCAAATTCGTTTAAATCACCCGTACTAAGCAGGTTGACATACTTTGAGCTTCCAAAGTCTGTTGGAGTCAGTGGGTTTTCAGCAGACGAGGTTCCATCGGTCTCAACATAGATCGATTTTCCTCTATAACCAATATTGGCATCAGTCAGGGCCTCGACCCCTACAAACTTTGTCGAGTAGTAGTTACGACGAGTCGAAATGACCGAGCCAGAAGGCGTTAGAGGGTTTGTGACCGTACCATCAGCGTTGGCCCCTTGATCAGCTCCAGGCATATAAGCCGTGGTCACTGTCTCATTTGTCATGGCCCGAGGGCTGTCTGCATATGTCGTCACGTAGTACATATCTTGAGGAGTTCGACTCGCTACGTCTACGATATATTCTTTAATGGCCGCTTTAAGCGGAAGAATGTCGCAATTGTCATTATTGGCCACCAGATCTTCACTCGTGAAGAAATGATTGAATTTTGCTGCAATACTGAGCTTGTCGCAATCAATGACACCAGTGAATGGGGCAGTGAATGGAGTTGCGCGGTCCTCATGGATTCCGTTGGCCGCACTAGTATAGGCCGCGGCATCTGAAGCTGGGACATTTCTCATTTGATCTGCAAAGTTCTTTAAAGCTTCATTATAAGCTTGAACAGAGCTTGATAAACTCGAAATATAATCTCCAAGAACTTCAATAATTGTAGAGTCAGTTCTGTATAGCGTTCTACCACCATAGAGCGGGGCAAAGTAGGCATACATCTCAGCACCAGTTACAGGGTGTTGCTGACCTAAGGTTCTGAGGGTTTCAGAGGACTCAATACCATCACCTTTACCTTTTACGGTCGGGACGAGGTAGTTGAGGGCGTCATAATTTGTTGGTGCACGAGCACTTTGAATTGACTGCTCAATTTCTTCTTGAGTAAGAGTGGCATTACTCTCTGAACCAGGCGGTAAGTTGGCCCTTAGAGCTTGATATTGTTCCATGTCGTAGAGACCTGCCGTTTCATCAGTCAGAGTTCCTAGGGCCGGGTAATATTGAGTCCCTGGTACTCTATCTGTTGTGAGGTCCTTTCCACCGCTTGGATATGTGTAGATCATATTTGGGATAGCAAATCTCATATTCGAGGCAATTGCCGTTGGAACTCCACCGATAGGGTCAGACTCATTTTGAATATAGAAGGATTGCTCGCTAGGGATTGGAAGTCCTGCTTTGTCTCCTGTGGCACTGGCCCTCGGATCTGCTCCTGTATTAAAGCTGAAGAGATAATTCGCTGTTCTTCCTGGTTTTCCACCACCTGTGCGAGGCTCGTTAAATGTTGCTGTTTTAAAGTCACTTGTTGAATTTGCTTTGACAAGAATGGGACCAATTCGACCACCATAAGGCTTTGCCGCTGCGTAGGCCTTTATCTTAATAGGGGTATTAAATGGATTCATAAGTCCAAGGTAGTCAGCCTCTCCTTTAACTGCGTAGTAAGTGAGAACTTGTGGGTTCTTATAGAAACCAAGAATATATCCTGGAACAGGAAGAGCTGTTTTTGATGAGGCACAGGCCGCTTCCATTGGTGTTCCAGCCGCAACATTGATTTCATCTGAATCTCTTGTTGTCGCGGCGAAAGTTGTAAAGAATGTCGTGTAGTTGAAAATCATTGGCAGAAGATCAACATAGTGCTTTTGAGAAACTGATGTCCCACCTACGTTATCGTAAATAGCACCTGCCGGAATAAGGAAATTACTTAGTGAAGTTGGAGATCCTTGGTAAGCCGAAGGAGCAAGCTCAGTTAGTTTAAATGTAGAAGCAAATGTGTCGTTATTAAATTTATTCTCACCACCTGAAATTGTTCTCATGGCCGCTTTATAGGCCTTGTAAGGTCTTTCATTAATTGCAAAGCCATAACTTTGATCGTTGGCAATCAAGCTTGATTCATTTTCAGTACAACCGTTTAAACAGATCCCATCTGTTACAGGTGGACGATTCAAAATCATTTCAAGATTACGCATCCTCAGGGCAAGTTCCATACTTTGCATCCATGCACCCGGACGATAGGCCGCAACGATTGGAACATCTGTGAGACTTTGCTTTCCTGTTGAGAAGGCGTAGTTCATCGCCGCTGCAAAGTTATAGGCCGTTCTATCACTACAGTTCTTCGCTTTTTGTTCAACGAAGGCGTTGATGGCCGCTTCAAATTGTTCACTTACGTTTGGAAGACCCGCGACTTTAAAACGCGGAAGTCCAGGAATTTGATAGACATCACAAATATTGTGAGAAGAGCCAAAGTGAATACAAACAGAAGGGAGGTTATACCTATCGCCAAAAGAAGAACCACTTGGATCAAATCTCTTTAGTCTAAAATCAACTCTGTCGCCTGTAAGATTTGTCGGGTGAGTTCTGGTATTCGACATTTGTCCCATGACGTAATACTTGAACATCCATTCTTTGAATGTGTTTCTCATTTCCCAGTTTAGATAACCAATATTGGAGAGTTGACGGGCCTGTACAGCTGCTCCAGACCAAGCTGCTGAGTCGACTGCATTTTGTAGATTAATCTTTGCTTTTACAAAGAGACCGACATTTGTAATGAAGGCAACCAAAGTAAATACCACGATAAGTGTAATTGATAGAAAGATACTTACTTGACCACTTTCATCTTGAATTTTGTCTTTAATAATAGAATTCATAAGCCTTTCTTAATTAGGTGAATTTATTGGTATCTAAATGCTACCGAAGGCCTTCTGAAATGTCACCACTACAAAGGTATTTCAATGGTTTGTGCCCTGTGTAAATTGGCCTGAAACTTGAATTATAAAAGGAGCCAGGAATGGTAGCAGAGACTGGCATGTGGAACGTTGGTAGATCTGCTACGTCCCGTCTTTTTAGACACATCTTTTACGGGGTTGAAAAACCCTCTGGTTTCAGCACGTCTAGGCCCAGGTGTCGAGGGGCACACTGGGCCCCTTTTTGCCCGCTAAAATTTGCTGTCGAAAATTGATAGAATGAAGTCTAGAAAGGAGGAAGGAGCAATGCATAAGCACCACCATGTGCCATTAGAAACCAGGACTTTTAAGTATAAAAATCCTCATATGGAATTCTATTGTCCTCTTTGTGGAACACAGAGAGCGATTATTGCAAAACCTCATCTTTCAGCAATGAATTACCTTCAAATTTCATTGATCACCTTGGCAATATCAGCATGTCTATACCCATTTATGGAGTTGAAAGGAATCTTTTCGTTCTTCCTTGTTTGGGCATTATTCGAAGGAGCTTTAAGGCTTAACTTCAGAAAAGAGGTTCCTTGTCCTCACTGTGGTTTTGACGCTTCTTGGTATAAGAAGGATGTGAAGGTGGCCAGAGAGAAGGTTGATCAGTTTTGGAGAGTCCATAAAAAAGCCGACGCAAATGTCTCTCAAAATGCCGATGGCGCACACATGGCCGATCATGCCAGTGAATTTGGTGAACACACACAATATTCTGAATTCGCAAATGGTCAAAATTATGAGGATGGTTCTATCAATTATTGATGGGGTCATTCCTTGTATTTTGAATTTCTAGGTTCTTAACGCACTTCGTATTAAAATATTCTTGCAACCTGTTAGAAATCACTTCTCAAAGAGGCTTATTCCATACTATGTTTATGCCTCACAACTTTATTAACAGGTCAGAGGTAATGGGATTCTAAAGTTTGTACCCATTATTAAGACGAAACGGAGGAATTTATGAGTGTTAACAAGGTAATTCTCGTAGGTAGATTAGGACAAGACCCTGAACTAAAGTACACACCATCTGGAATGGCTGTTTGTAACTTTTCACTAGCAACTAGTGAATCATGGACTGACAAGTCAGGACAAAAACAAGAAAGAACTGAATGGCACAGAGTTGTTGTTTGGGGAAAACTTGCTGAGCTTTGTGGACAATACCTTGGAAAAGGTCGTCAAGCTTACTTAGAAGGTGCTCTTCAAACTAGATCTTGGGAAGATCAATCTGGAAATAAGAGATATACAACTGAAATCGTTGCTAAGACAGTTCAGTTCCTAGGTGGACAAGCTGGTGCTTCAAATAATGCAGGTGCTGGAAACTTCCAAAACAATAACAACAATCAAGGAATGAATCAGCAAGCTGGTGGAAATGACGACATGATGAACCAAGATTACGATATCTCATCAGACGCTTCATTCACAGCCGACGACATCCCTTTTTAATGCCCGCGGCAAAATGCCAAGCATTTTGACGTCGGAGCTTTACCGTCACGCGAGCGTCAAAAAAACGCAAGCGAAGCGAAGCTTTTGACGCTTCAGCTGTGTGCGGAGACCATCTCCGCAAAAAATTTCCACAAAACAAAAAAATAAAAACAAGGCCCTCTTCCAAAGAGGGCTTTTTTCATGCTCTCCACAAACAAAGATATCTTAGTAAAAAAAACCTCTCTCTTAAAAGTAAGATTTAAGTTTGTCGATATTATTGAATGAAATGGGAAGTTTTAGTGTGAACACTACATGGATATTGATAGTTAGGGGAGAAGATTTTACAATATTGAAACTAGAACTCTTCGTCCTCATCAATGTGGACAAATTTTGAATGGAAATATCTTTCTCTGAAAACATATTATTCTGGTGGATATATCTATTTTCAGGAGTACTGATCCAAGTTCTATAGACTTATGTAATGAGGAGTAGTTGTTTATGAAAACTATTTTGCTATTGCTGATTATCAATTTTGCTGTAATGGGACTGGATATATCACCAATGTCTGGCAAATACGGATATAGCTTTTCTGAGAATCGTCCTGTAGAAATGTTGAGTACTAATGATATTCTTAATTTAAAAGAAGAACTAAAGATAAAGATTAGTAAAGATAATAAAAGTAGTAAAATACTAAATCAATTATACAATTGCATTTCTAGTATAGATGTTATTCACCATGGAGTATTAAATCATGAGCATATTATAGTTTTTAGTGGCCTTGATTTTGGGAAAGAACCTTCTATTTTGTTTTTTAATGTGGTGGATGGTGTGTACAAGTCAATAAGTAACGAAGAACTTAAAAAAGTTTTATCAGGGAACCCAAGCAAATATGGATTAGTTGGTTTTGACAATTACTTTTTTAAAATCTCTAGTGCAGACAAAGAAAGATTTAAAGTTGCATTGGTCAAAAATCAAGGAGCATAAAAATAAATACGTTCCTATAAAGCTGAGCTTAGGTTCTGATAAGATAGCTTAATAAAATCATTGTCAATCGCTACTAAGCAAAGATTGAAAGCAAGAATAGACGTATTAAAAAAGTGGTGATCATGTTGAGGATAGAAAAAAATAATCCTCCAGCGGTTGTTTTTGACTATTCCGTTTACGGTGCGTGCTTAAACGCAGCGAACCTTCTTAAAGATTCATTTTACAAGAAATATTTATTATCTATAAAAACTGAGACAGAAAAATTGTATG
>NZ_AUNJ01000399.1 GCF_000447775.1 Bacteriovorax sp. DB6_IX | reverse complement strand
CTTATATTGTAAAGAATCAAATTAAATCACTAAGTGACTTAAAGAAATTTGATGTTGATGGTTATAAATTTAGTAAAGAAGATAGTGAAAAGAATCTTTTAGTTTTTAAAAGATAAGAAATTAAGAAATATAGATAAAAGGAATTGAAATGACTCAAAAGTATCATGTCTACGGAATTGGGAATGCTCTTGTTGATATGGAGTTTGAAGTTAGCACAGATTTTCTAAATGAAAATAGTGTTGAAAAAGGACTTATGACTCTTGTTGAAGAAGAAAGACAAGATGAGCTATTGGATAAACTTGGTGGTCATCACCATAAAAGGTCTTGTGGTGGATCAGCCGCTAATACGATTATTGCAACTTCTCAATTAGGGGCCAATTCTTTTTACTCATGTAAAGTTGCTTCAGATGAGACAGGAGACTTCTACTGGAGTGATCTGAAGGCAAAAGGTGTTCATTCAAACCTCTCTAGTGGTCGTTTTGAAGGTGTTACTGGGAAGTGTATGGTTTTTGTCACTCCTGATGCTGATAGAACAATGAATACATACCTTGGGATTACAGCGACTTTTTCTAAAGAACAAATAATTGATGAAGAGCTCCTTCAAAGTGAGTGGGTATATCTTGAGGGATATCTCGTGACAGGTGAGTCTGGAAAGGCCGCTGCTATTCATGCCAGAGAATTAGCTCAAGCAAATAATAAGAAAGTCGCACTAACTTTTTCTGATCCAGGTATTGTTTCTTTCTTTAAAGAAGGTTTCAAAGAAATTATCGGTGATAAGAAACTGGATCTGCTCTTTTGTAATCATGAAGAGGCAATGTCATATACAGGAACTCATAATGTTGAAGAGGCCTATAATGCTTTAAAAGAAGTGGCAAAGACATTTGCAATAACTCTTGGGCCAAAAGGTGCGCTAATTTTTGATGGGCAGGACAAGATCTATGTTGTTGGGAATAAAGTAGAGGCCGTTGATACAAATGGTGCTGGTGACCTTTTTGCTGGATCATTCCTCTATGCCATCACTCATGGATACAGTTATGGAGAAGCGGGACATTTCGCATGTAATTGTGCTTCAAAACTTGTGACTCAGTTTGGTGCAAGATTAGAGACTGAAGAAATTTTAGAAATTAAGAAAGAAGTATTAGGAGAGTAGGAATGTCTTCGAGAGTATTATTGAAAAAACTTTTTCAAACTCCAAGTGAGTTTATTGATAAAGAAGTTACGATAAAGGGATGGGTACGATCTGTCCGTAAGTCTAAGAAGTTTTCTTTCATTGTTTTAAATGATGGAACTGACCAAGACAGTATGCAAATTATTGCAGATGCAGGAATTGAGAATTATGAGGCCCTCTCTTCTATGCTAACGGGAACTTCTGTTTCTATCACAGGTAAGATTGTTGAATCTCAAGGTAAGGGACAATCAATCGAAATGCAGGCCATTACCGGTGAGGTTATAGGTGAGGTTGATGAGAGTTACCCTCTTCAAAAGAAGGGGACAAGTTTAGAGCACTTAAGAGATATTGCTCACTTAAGAGCGAGAACAAATCTCTTTGGAGCTGTTTTTAGAGTTAGACATGCTCTTGCTCAAGCAACACATCAATTCTTTAGCGATCGAGGTTTTTACTATCTAAATAGTCCTATTATTACCGCCGTTGATGGTGAGGGCGCTGGTGAGATGTTCAATGTTTCAACTCTCAATGCAAAAGATCTACCAAAGACTGACAAGGGTGAAATTGATTACTCTAAGGACTATTTTGGAAAAGATGTCTCTCTGTGTGTAACGGGACAACTCGAGGCCGAGTGCCATGCTCTAGGTCTTGGTGCTGTTTATACATTTGGTCCGACTTTTCGTTCGGAGAATTCTAATACTAAGAGGCACCTTGCAGAGTTCTGGATGATCGAGCCAGAAGTGGCCTTTGCTGATCTTGAAGATGTCGCGGATTTAGCGGCTGATTATATTAAATTCATGATTGATTATGCAATGAAGAACTGTTCAAAAGAGCTGGCCTTCCTACATAGTATGCCATTTACTGATGTCGATAAAACTCATGGTGATGTTTTAAAGTCTGTTCGTGATTCAGAGTTTAAGAAAATTACTTACACAGAAGCAATTGATATTCTCAACGCATGTGGTGAGAAGTTTGAATTCTCAACTGAGTGGGGGAATGAGCTACAAACTGAACATGAGAAATATTTAACTGATAAACACTTCAAGTCTCCTGTTATTGTGACTGATTATCCAAAAGATTGTAAGGCCTTCTACATGAAGCTTAATGAAGATGGGAAAACTGTTCGTGCTATGGATGTACTTGTTCCTGGAATTGGAGAGTTGATTGGAGGGTCTCAAAGAGAGGAATCTCTTGAGAAGCTTGAGAAGAGAATGGACGAAATGAATATGGAGAAAGACGGTTACTGGTGGTACCTAGAGCTTCGCAAGTTTGGTTCTGTTCCACACTCTGGTTTCGGTCTAGGTTTTGAAAGAGCGATTATGTATATCACTGGTATGTCAAATATCAGAGATGTTATCGCCTTCCCGAGAACTCCAGGTAACTGTGACTTCTAATTTAAAATATCTTATTATTCCGGGGCTTAATCAGTCCCGGAATATCTATGAGTCTATTTTGACTCAGTTCCCACAGGGCAAATTATTAATCTTTCCTTGTAATCTAAGTAATGACAAATCATTTTATCAAGTACCCATCAAGGATTATATTGGAGTTGTTGAAGATGAATTACGGAAAAATTCATACGAAAGGATCTATTGTCATTCTCTAGGGAGTCTTATTTTCTTCATTCATCTTTGTGAGAGAGTTGAGGCTCTTAATAATACAAAGGTCTTCTTTATTTCCCCTGCCTTAGTGTCGAGCAATTTGAGAAAAGCTATTTCTTTTTTACCTGATAGCTTTAAGATTCCTAGCTTGAATCGTCCTTCATGGCGTTGTCATCCTTATTGTCTGGTAAGGCATTATCGAGAAATCCTCGAACTACAGTCTATTTATCAAATAGATGATATTAATAGGTTTGATTTTGTTGAAATTGTCTATGATCCTAGAGATGAATTACTTAATGTCGATAAGTTTGAACTCTTAAGCAATAGGCGAGAGTATTATTCAAAAAACTTTCCTCGCCATTTATGCTTAGACTTTATTGAAAGAGACTTATTCGGTCTTTGATTCTTTCTTTGTCTGTGAAGAATCCTGGTTTGGTCTCTTGTTGTTATTTCGTCGATAATTCTTAGAGTTTCCTCCTGAGCGACGATTATTCGGGCCATCTGAGTTTTTCGCTTCTACGTTATTACCTTCTTTACTCTGGTCTTTATTTCCATTTCTATTTTGGTTATTTCGATTGTTGCGATTGTTTTTATTATTTCTATTACTGCTTCTATTGTTTCTATTGTTGTTGCGGCCACTTTGAGAGCGTTGGTTATTACGCTTATTATTTTTTTGTGGTTGATTCTCATCTGACGATTCTTCTGAATCAAGAGGGATTCTCTCTATTTCTTCATCATCTTGTTTCGTACCATCATTATCAACTTCAATTTCAACACCAAGTTCATCGTCGGTATCAATTGTATGTGAGTAACGATCTAGCATTTCTTCCTCAAGTTCAGATAGGCCGATGACTGTACTCGTCTCTGAGATAATTGACCTGAACTCTGTCGGAAACTTCCAACCTGAAGGCGGATTACATTTCTTTGGGTGGTATTGGTTCTTAGCGTAACGGCGAATTTGACCTTTGTCTGTAAGAAGCTCAAATTGCTCAATCAGTAGGTGTAGTTTAATAACCTTACCAATGTCACCATTTTTAACTCTGATATATGTGTATTCTGGTGGAAGGAACTTTCGCTTTTGTGTATAAACGTCGTCTTCATATTTCATACAACACTTAACTTGTCCACAGACACCATTGATCTTAGAAGGGATGAGGGCCAGGTTTTGGTTCTTGGCCATTTTGATGCTTGAGTTTCCATAGTTACTAAGAAATGACGAACAACATGTTTGGAGTCCACATGCTCCTGTTGCTCCAAGAGCTGCTGCTCTATCTCTTACAGAAATTTGTCTTAGCTCAATTCTCATCTTGAGATCTGAAACAAGATCTTTAACCAGTCCTCTAAAGTCAACTCGTTCTGGGGCCGTAAAGTAGAAGACGGCCTTCTTACCAAACTGAATGAACTCAACGTGTGTTAGGTTCATATTGAGATTATGTTTTTCAATAAGTCTTAGACAAAGAACTTCGGCTTCGTTTTCTTTTTTTAAGAAGCTCTTTTGTTCTTCAATATCTTCGTCTGTTGCCACCTTTGAGATTGTTCTAATCGGTAGCATGGATTTATCAAAGGGAACTGTATAAGGAAATGAGTTAACATATCCTACAGTCATTCCTCTATCACTCATGGCGATAACTTTTTGACCATAGATAAAATGACGTGAACCGAGAAGGAATGGCTGACTCTTTGCATTTCCAGGGAAACGTACTCTAACAAAAGTTAATTCCTCTCCCTCTGAAAAGCGACTCTCTTGTTCTTTGATGAGTTTCTCATCCTGCTTTTGAACTTTTTTCTTGTGCTTTGTTTGGGAATCGGAACCCTTACTTGATTCTCTTTCTTGGACAGTATTGTGCTTAACAGAATTTTCTGTTTCTATATTTTGTGATGATTCTGACATAGTCTCTTGCTCTAATTGTTTAATATGTAATTTTCACAATTTAAGGCAGCTTTGTCTAGGTTTAGAGCGTAAATATTTTACTGAGTAGGGGAATCATTCTACCTTGCGCTGGGCCATTGAAAGGACGCTGGTAGCTTGCCTCTTTTAGCCCTTCTATAAGCTGTTGACTGAGCTTGCCGTCTTGTCTTGTTTGAGAGACCCATTGCAGCAAGAGCTTGATTATTGATTCTTCATCGAGGTTCTTAGAGCGAATTCCCTCGACTAAAGTGTGAAGTTGTCCATTTCCACTTTCTAGGGCCATGAGGGCCTGGGCATTGGGATCAAGTTCAAGTTCTGGGACGGTATTTACCCAGCTCTCAAAACTTAGGGGCCTATCAAAACTAGAGTGTTCAATATTCTTTTTAATCGTCAGATTAAGTGAGATGGCCCTTGAACTAATTGTTGGGAGAACCTTCTTCTTTTGAGGATCAAGAAAGAAAATTGTAATATCAATTGGTGGCTCTTCGAGAGTCTTAAGTAGTTTATTAGAAAGTGTCTCTGTAATCTTGTGAGAATCTCTGACTATAATAAACTTATGTCCTAATTCGTGGGGAGTGTGCTCAAGAAACTTAAAGAAGTCATCAAACTCACCACCTGCAAGTGTGAAGGTCTTATTTTCTGTTTGAATAAACTGGATATCAGCGTGACCTAGCTTTAGTCCTTCTCTTATTTTGTCCGATTCTTGATTAGCTCTCTTTGTTTTGAGGACTTCAACGAGAAAATCTTCAAGCCATTTATCAAGAAACTCTCGTGCCGCCTGCTCTTGCAAGGGACACGAGACAATATAGAAATGTGATAGTTCTTGGGTTTTAAATTTTGAGAGTAGGGCCTGTTTTAGCATAGCTCAGTTGAGACTAGTTCTCGAAAATAAGAGTGTCTATTTGTTCTCTTAATTTGAGGTAAACTTCTTCAGGTGTCTTCGATCCATCAATCGTTTTAATTCTATCTGAGAAGATCTCGCTTGCGTAATCATAACCTTCGATGAGTTTTGAATGAAAACTATTATCTCTTGATTCAAAATAATCCTTAGGAAGGTTTCTCATTCTCTGCCTCTCTAGTGAAGTTTCAAGATCAATTCTTAAGTAGAAAGTGACGTGAGGGACTAAGTTAAGAGGAAAGATTGAGTGCATTTTTAGAATATTATCAACTCCAAGCTCTCTGGCAATTCCTTGATAGGCAATCGAGCTATCAATAAATCTGTCACAGATGATGATCGTATTTGGTTGAGAAAGTTCTTTTAAGACTACGTCACTTAGTAGTTGAGCTCTTGCTGAACAGAATAAGTGGGCCTCTGCGCATGGGTGAATATCTTTTTCAGAAGTTAAGATGGCCTGTCTTAGTTTTTCTCCAAATGCTGTTCCACCTGGTTCCCTAAGTACGATGACATTGAAGTTCTTCTCTTCTAGATATTCTTTTATTTTCACGATTTGTGAAGATTTACCTGCGCCTTCGATACCTTCAAAGCTGATAAAGAAAGAACCTGGAAAAGCAGGTGATCTGAATTGATTAATGAGTTTTTCGTCTATTGTGTTCATAACTATGTTTTATCATAGCTATGAACCCTAAGACTATGAAATTTTTAAAATTCTTCCTGTAGTTCTGCGTCAAGTGGATTACCGTATTCATCAACTGGACCCAATTCATCAGAGAGCTCAAGTAGCTCTTCTTCTGAAAGTTCTTTCTCTTCTGGATCAATGACATCTTTAGAGAGACGAGTTCTAATAGGGTCGAGTTCGACAGCTTCATTGGCATCATCAAAGATGGCCTCAGGTGGAACTTCTTGTATAACCGCTTCTTGCATTTTTCTTGGTTTGGATTTTAGGAATTCGGCCTTGCGAATACTTTCGCTACTTCTTGTGACCTGTCTTCCCGTTTTAACACCAAAAGAACTGGGTTTTCTCTTAAAGCTATCGCTCTTTGTTGAGTCCACGGCACGCTTCTTTGGAAGAGCTCTCTTTGTGCGTGCTGTTTTCACCTTCTTTTGAGTCATATTATTAGGAGCAATTGTAGGCGCTGGTTCACCAGAGAATAGCTGGTAGCTAAAGTAGATAGCACCAACTAGAGAGAGCCCAAGAATAAGGAAGAGGATAGGGTTTCTATTATCAGAAGAGGCCTCTGAATCTTTTAAATTTTCACTTTGCTTAACTTCTTCGATATGAACTTTTCTCTTTCCCTCGTTAAGATGCCCAATATAGGCAAGGCCAACAATTGCATCCTTTTCTTCGGCGACTCTTTGGGCCTGGGCAATTGCTCTGTCAGCATCATAAATAGAGTTATTAAAGATATGTCCATCTGGTGAAATCGGTAGATTTTGGTGATTCTTTTCAC
>NZ_AUNJ01000398.1 GCF_000447775.1 Bacteriovorax sp. DB6_IX | reverse complement strand
TTAAGTCAGAAACTGATTCTGAAACATTTCTTGGATTACTTATTTACCATGTAAGAAATGGGAAGAATATCAAGGACGCTGTTATCGAATCCTTTAAGAAGATTCATGGTTTTTCGGCCTTTGTTGTTTTAAATAAAGAAACATCAGAAATCTTTTCAATCAAAAAGGGTGCTCCACTAGTTTGTGGAATGAATGAAGTTAACTCGGTAGTTTTAGTATCTTCAGATCCATACGTTCTTGC
>NZ_AUNJ01000397.1 GCF_000447775.1 Bacteriovorax sp. DB6_IX | reverse complement strand
TTTAAATTTCTACACTTGACGCTTATAAAATTGCTACTATCTTATAATAAATGGAACACAACGAGTGTGTTTTCAACAACTTAACCAATTAGTTTATAAAGGAGACTCTATGAAAGAAGGAACATTTTCATTACGTATGCCAGAAAAGCTAATTAACTACTGTGGAATTAAAATTGATCAAAAAGTAGCACAGCAAATGCAGAGGAGGCTCGACTCACTCTCAGAGAAATGCCCCTATCCCTGTGATATCAACCTAGTTTTTGAAAAGAGAGAATCATGCTTTATTGGAAAGCTCGAAATAAAAGCGGCCGCGCTCAAAATCTGTTCAAGAAAAATATCTCATATCCCCTATCAAGTCTTCTCTCTATTAGTTGATGATATAGAAAACCAACTCTTAGATTGGAAGAGACAGAGATTTAGTAATGAACTCGAGATGAGTCTGAATCCAAGTTTCTCTTATGGCCGACAAGTGAGATAAGATTTTAACTAGTCAAATTTTACTGATCTTCCCTTGTGTAAAAGAGTGCTAATATTATAATATGGAATTATTACTCAACCAACACATTACAGATCTTAAAGAATCATCTACTCTTTGGATTAACTCCAAAGTCAAAGAGCTCAGAGCACAAGGGAAGGATGTTATCCATTTCGGATTTGGACAATCCCCCTTTCCGGTTCACGAAAAAGTGACGCTAGAGCTTATTAAGTACTCTGGGGAAAAAGACTATCTCCCAACATTAGGACTTTATGATTTAAGAGAGAATATTTGTGAGTTCTATAAGCGCAAGTTTAACTACGATTTCTTACCAGAATACCTACTCATTGGACCAGGCTCAAAAGAGCTTTTATTCCAAGCCCTCTTTGTTTTAGAAGGTGATGTTATTATTCCCGCACCAAGTTGGGTAAGCTATGGACCACAGGTAAATACAAGAGGAAAACATATTTCTAGGATCCTTACGCGAAAAGAAGATGGATATAAACTTCAGGCGAAAGATTTAGAACAAGTATGTACGACTCTTACATCAAAGCAAAAAATGTTAATTATAAATTCTCCTAATAACCCATCGGGAAGTGTCTATAATGACCAAGAAATTCAGGACATCGTTGAAGTTTGCAAGAAGAACAATATCGTTATCTTCTCTGATGAAATCTATGGTCAAATTGACTGGAGTGGAGACAAGAAAAAAGGTTTCTTTCATTACTATCCAGAGCGAACAATAGTGACTGCAGGATTGAGTAAATCACATTCAGCAGGAGGATATAGACTTGGTTTTCTAGCGACATCACCACAAATGTCCCTACTGATCAAGGCCCTCGCCAGCTTAGTTTCAGAAACATTTAGTGCAGTAAGTGCACCAATTCAATATGCAGCCGTTAAGGCCTATAGCGATGATCAAGAGATTGACGAGTATATTGAAAAATGTAGTCAAATTCATAAGGCCTGTGGATTATATCTTCATGATCGAATGACTAAAATGGGATTAGAGTTACCAAGACCAGATGGTGCTTTCTACCTTATGCCAAGTTTTTCTAAGTTTAGAGATCATCTCGAAAAAAAATATGGGATAAAGAACTCAATAGATCTCGCAAAAACACTCTTAGAAAAGTTTAATGTGGCCACATTACCAGGATGCGATTTCTATTGCCCTCCAGAATGGCTAAATTTAAGAATTGCCACAGTAGACTATGATGGAACAGATGTTCTTGAGGCCTTTGAGAAATTGGGTAAATTAGATCATGACTTTGTCGAGAAGTTCTGCCCCAACCTCAAAGAAGGCTGTGACAGAATTCAAGAATTATTGGCTTAATAAGTAAAATATTGATTATATATTCGACTGAGCTCTTCTTCGTTAGAATAAAGGAGCTGATGTTTCTTATAGAGTTTATCTACTGACCAAATATTAAGAGAATCGAAGACCTTCTTTCTAATCTCTAGACTAAAACCATAAGTTCCCCCACCAAAAGTTGGATAAAGGGTAATACTATGGACAGAGTCTTGTAAGTATTTTTGATACCACTTAAGCGCTATTTTAGCAGTCACATGTCCAACGATAGCACCTAGAGTCACATCACTCATCCAGTGCCTATTCTTATAAACACGGGAATAACTTGTTAAGGCGGCCAATCCATAGGCCAAATAAGGTGACCATGGATGTTCATGCTTATATTGTTGCGCAAAGACTGTCGCAACAGACCACGCTGCAGCTGAATGCCCAGAAGGAAAAGAAGTATTATCAGAACCAAAAGCAGGACCTTCGAAAACATAGGGACTTTCACTTGAATTGGGTCTCTTTCTATGAGTCGCAGACTTTAATATCTCAACGACCGTCTGACCCAGAATGACAGCAGGAAGAGCAGCTACTGCAGCATCTTTTGATCTCTCATCATCAAAAACAAGGCCAACGGCGAAAGTCCCCATGACAAGAGGAACAAGATTAGTATCCTCACCAAACCCATTCGTAAATTCAATAATATGATCAAGTGTTTCACTTTGATTCGCTTGAACTGTATCCATAATCTGACGATCGAAAGTCAGTAAAACTCCCACGGCACCTAGTGCCAGGAGAGATTTAACTTTCTTATTTTCACTTTTCTTATTCAGAGGAAGAAGAATATTCTTATCTCCATTCTCTGAGAGTTCAAATAATTGTTCTGGTAGTTTATCCCCAAGTGATTCTTTAATATTAAATCTATTTCCTTTGCTATCTTTTAGTATCTCTTTAAGAAATTCATCGCTTGAGATATTTAGACTAGAGAATCTAATATCAAACTTCTTAATGAAGCGGCGTTGCTGTCTTGGAGAATCAATAAGATTTGCCATTTGATTAAGAAGTTGAGCTTGACGTCCATCTTCAATATCACTTCTGATCAGTGCCTTTGCCATAACAGTCAAAGTCTTCTCTGGCTTCTTCATATTTGGATGACGCTTGAAAGCTTGTGCTATCTGCATCAGATCATCTTTATAAACACGAGCAGGTAGATTTCTTTTCAAATGAAACTTAGTCACCTCCACCGGTCCACTGAGTCTGACTTCACGAATTCTCTCAATGGCCTTCTCTACTTCTGATGAAAGTTCATCATTTATAAGTATCTTCTTATAATTTCTTATAAAGAGAGTGAGGTTTAGCTCGATTTCATCAAAGAATGACAGGGCCTCACCATTAAAGTTAAATTGAGAATTCATACGTGTTGATTTTCTAAACTTCTTAGAAAATTTGATATACATCTCAACTTGATTACGAAGCAGATGGTGAACTTC
>NZ_AUNJ01000396.1 GCF_000447775.1 Bacteriovorax sp. DB6_IX | reverse complement strand
AGACAGTGGGGTTACGGTGGAAAGCTAGGTGTTGAATTTAAAAAGTTAACGCCTGATTCATCATGGGCAGATAGTGTTAACTATAAGCTCTTCGCTTCATATACTAAGTTCAGAGATATCGAGGGAGATTATCAATCTGGAAATACTGTAAAAGAGTATAGGGGTGATACACCAGATAATCTGGAAGACTACTCAATTGGTCTTAGTGTCGGATTCTCTATTGGGGATAAACTGGCCAAGAAGGTATGGAACTCAGCTAAGAAAGTTGCCGAGATGTAGGTATAATTTAAGACCGATTCGAATTAAGTGAATTTTTAAGAGAAGTTGACTGTATTGATCTGAAATGTAGAGGAAGGCTTAGGCCTTCCTTTTTTGTATGATTTAAATCATTTCTTAAATTGAAGACAAGTCTAATTTCTTATTTCCAAGAGTCGATAAGATTGTGAAATCGAAAAAATAAAAAGGAATTCACATGTCTTTGCAGGCTAAAATTTTAACAGCTCTGTTACTTATTTTTACTTCACTTACAGCTTCGACAATTTACTTGAATTATACTGAAGAGAAAGCATTTGTTGAAAAGTTGATTATGTCGCAAACTGACCATGTTGTTGACCAGTATTTTGATTCCGTGAATACCCTGATGATTACAGGCGCGATGGAAAACCGTGAGGTGTTAAGAAATAAATTACTTTCAAGAAAAGAAATAACAGATGCTAGAGTTATTAGAGGAGAGCCTGTTGCAAAAGATTATGGGAAAGGATTTTCTCATGAGGCTCCTGCCGATAATTATGATATGCGTGCACTTCAAGGGGAGAAGTTCTCCTTTATTGAGAGAACTAAAGAGGGAAGAGTACTTACTGTTATTACTCCCTACAAAGCTAGCAAGAATTACCGTGGGACAAATTGTATTGAATGTCATGATGTCAAAGAGGGAACAGTTCTTGGTGCCGTGAGAGTGAGCTACTCTTTAAATGAAGTTGATGAGAGGATGGAGACGGCCATTATTGAATCGGCTAAGCATCTTGGAGTTCTTTCAATTATTGCTCTTGTTGTTATGGCATTAATCTTAAACTTCCTTATTATTCGAAAGGTAAAAAGGGCCAATACTGTGATGAGTGATATGGCCCAAAACTATGATCTTACCCAGAGGCTTGAGGTAAAGGGGTCTGATGAGATGAGCAAAATGGCCCTTGCTTTTAATCATATGGTTGGAGAGCTTCATAAGGGAATGAAGTCTGTGACTGAGTCGACTCATAAAATTATCGAAGGTGGGCAATCTATTTCAAGCCTGACTCTACAGGCAACGAAAGATATTATTTCTCAACGAGAGGAAACGAATAAGGTTGCCAGTGCAATGACAGAAATGAGCTCAACGGCAAGACAAGTCTCAGATAATTCTGCTGGAGCGCAAAATGCAACACAGACCGCGGAGAATGAAGCAAGCACGGGAGTTCAAAATGGTCAGAATGCAAGTAATAAGATTACTTCATTAACAAGTCATATTGGAGATGTTTCTTCGACGATTCATAACCTAGAGACCGAGGCCAAGAAAATTACTGAGGCCATTGAAGTTATCTATGATATTACGATGAAGACGCAGCACCTCTCAATTAATGCAGCGGTAGAAGCTGCTCGAGCAGGGGAACATGGGAAGGGTTTTGTGGTTGTCGCTGAAGAAATTGGTGAACTTGCAAGTCAAACAAAGATGACGACTAATAAAATTCAAGAGGTCACGGCCAATCTTAATACTGTGGTTGTTGATGCCGTTGAAAGAATGAAAGAGACAAGCGAATTGGCAAAGGAAGGACAAGAGCAAGTGGCCCACTCTACTGAATCCTTACATAAAATCTCTCGAGAGGTTAAAACGGTGAAAGAAATGAATGACTATATAGCCACAGCTTCTCATGAACAAAGCTTGGCCTCAGAAGAAATTGACCAGAACCTTCAGCTCATTATGGATCTCTCTGTTAAAAACTCAGATGCTGCAAGTCAGATGGGGCAACTTGGTAAAGACTTTGAAGAGATGGCCATGGAATTAAAAAGTGAAGTTTTGAAATTTAAGCTATAGTATTCTTAAATTTTTGTATGATATAATGCAAGGGTATGAGACAGAAGCAGTGGTACTCAAAAGAGAATGGTAAATTTGTTGTCGAGGTACAAGTCGAATCAATTGACCAACTCTATGATAAGAGAGACCCAAATCCTTTTCGAATTAAAGACCTTGATGACGATGTCGTTGAGTATATTCTTTCTTCAGTCGGCGATATTGGTTACAAGAAAGTCGGTAAGCTTAAAATCTTTATTAAGAAGAGACATTTAGAAGTAGAGATAAGGGCAGCGGAAGCTGCTGTGAAAGATTACTTTCTTTATCGCCAGGATATTACTGAGAAGAAGATTCGCGCAATCTTTACGACGGGTTTTAAGGCCTTATTAATTGGTCTTACTTTCTTGGCCTGTTCAATTGCGGTTTCAGCATCTGTTGGTAAGGTTCCTAAGAGCGACTTCTTAGCTCTTTATGTAAAGGAAGGACTGCTTCTTCTTGGTTGGGTTTCCATGTGGAAGCCGATTAATATCTTTCTCTATGAGTGGTGGCCACTTATAGAGCTAAAAAATACCTTCAAAAAGCTATCCGAGATCGATTTAGAGTTTAAAGATTACTAAAAAAGTATAACTCATTGATATTACTGAGTGTGAAATCCTCCATTTATATTGCCAAACGTTCATTTTTGTCATAAATTGCAAGTAAGTTGCAAATAATTGCGTCTCGATTGCAAAAAAATGTGAGGTATATACAATGAAGAACCTAATTGCTCTTAGTTTAATTCTTTTAAATTCATATTCATTTGGTTTAACAGGACTTGATCTGCTTAGTGCAAAGGCATCTGCTTTTGAAGAGATTGAAGTTGAGTTTGGAGTTGAGCATGTTGAGGCCTGGAGTGCTGAAATCGAAGGTCATGAAGTTTTAGTAAAAGCAAAAACTCATGATGAACTTATTGTTTTTGGTTGTCACCTCCATGGACAAGATATGGCCTGTCATGAAGAAGGGCATGATCACTTTAAATCAGATGATCATCACTCTCTTATCGAAGAAGGTTTTGAAGCAGCTATGGCGAAACTGGCCAAAACTTTTTCTAAGAGAAATTTAGACTTCTCTGTCTTAACTAATTTAAAAGTATGGGTTTCTGAAGGACACGATGATGGACATTCTCACGGCGGTGATGTTTGGACAAAGGTTTCTTATGAGCTTAATGGAAAGATTAAAACAACTTTTATCCAGTGTCACGGACATGGTTTAGAAGAAGAGTTATTCTGTCATTATAAGTCTTCAGCAAATGACGAACCAAGTTTAGAAGATGGGCATGATGATCATGACCATGATCACAATCACTAGGATTTTTTATGAAGAATTTACTTTTCATCTTAGCTCTTAGTTTTTCATTCATAAGTTGTGATGAACTTACTGGAGCTTCAACTGGTGCAAATGATATCTCTATAAAAAAGCTTTTAGGTGATATCTCATTTGTTAAAGTCGCAAGTGATAAGTTTCGTTTGAATGGTGTTGCCGAAAACGGTGGAGTCTCTGCTCATAGTTACAGTCTTCGTTTCGAAGTTGCTCAGGATGACTCCGTTGAGTTTTATTTCCATTCTAGGGTTGATCTTAGTGGTGGAGTTGTTGTGAACTTTAGTCGTGTAAGCAGCGAAATGGTGAGGGCAACATTTAGTTTAAATGGTATTGAAGACTCAATTGAATTTGAAAGCGCCACAGATACACCTGTTAGCGTCATTGTCGATATTCATAATAATGAGAGTGATGCTCACCTTCTTATGTGGAAGAGTGAAGGGCCATTTGGCGTTGAGGATTGTACAGAGGAAGAGACTTGTCTTTTTAACTCTGACCGTTTTGATACTGTTTGGGGAAGTCATGGAAGGGCCAGTGGAAGTTACTGGGGTGTTAATTCTCAATCAGAAAATATTTTAAAATTAGAAGGACCTAATGAAACGATTTTTGATCACTAGTCTTCTTCTTGCTCATTCTCTGAGTTCTGCTTTTGATATGGCGGGATTACAAATCTCTCTTGCTGGAGATATGATATATGAGCAAGGAATTAATAAAGATTCGAATGCAAATGAAAAAATGACAATGAGAGGTGCTGAGATGATGTTCTTTGCACCTCTTGACCATCGTTTTGATGGAATATTAAGTGCTGCTGCTCATGATGAAGATGGGGAGACAGTCTTTGAATTACACGAGATGTATTTTTCTTCATCTAAGATTATTCCACGATCTCGATTCAAGGTGGGGAAATTCTTCTTGGGTGTAGGGAGACTTAACCAAATCCATCAACATGATTGGGCCTTTATGCATGCACCTAAGGTACAAGAAGAATTCTTTGATGAAGAGGGACTTATTGATACTGGTGTAGAATTTGGACACCTCTTTAATACGCAAAGATATCTCGATCTCACGATTGGTGTAACTTCAGGTCATACTTATGGACATGCCCATACAGATGGAAAGAAACCAAAGGTTCCAACTCACTATCTCAGTTTGAAATCATTTACTAGTTTTAACAACTCAAGTGGTATTCAATATGGACTAAACTATGTTGGAAGGACTGATGGTGAAGATAATCAAATGATGATTCCTGGTTTTGAAGTTGTCGCCAAGTGGCGCGAGGGAAAGATTGTAAAGTATCTCTTCCAAAGTGAGATATGGTATAGAAATACTAAAGATGCTCAAGGAGCTCATTCTGAGCAGCTTGGTCTCTATATTTATAACCAGATGAATCTTTCATCTGAAACAGATTTTGGTTTCCGTGTCGATCTCTATAAAGATCTCTCAAAGAGAAACTCTGTGACAGGTAAGAAGGTGAATAATATAGAGTATAATTTTGCCCCTGAGTTTACTTGGAGATCAAGTGAGTTTGTAAAAATGAGACTTGGTTTATCTCATTCATTTGCTAGAGAAGAGGGAATGACTCTTTCTAAGGACACGAGAGCAACAGCTCAATTTGTCTTTATTTTAGGGGCACACCCGGCCCATAGTTTTTAAGGATTATTCATGAAGATTTTTATATTATCCCTGCTTAGTTTTTCAGTCTTAGCTCAAGTCAATATTCTGACAACGACGACTGATATCGCTTGGATGGCAAAGAAAATTGGGGGGGAGAAGGTCACAGTTGAGTCACTACTTGATGGAAGTGAGGACCCTCATTATGTCGATGCCATGCCTCATTGGATTGCTAAAGTTTCTCGAGCTCAAATATTTTGCCAAGTCGGTTTAGATTTAGAAGTTGCATGGGTTCCTCGTGTTCTTGAAAAATCAGGAAATAAGAATATTCAAAATGGAGAGAAGGGCTTTTGTGATCTAGGGCGAAAGGTCAGCGCACTTGATAAAATCAAGGGAAGAGTTGATCGCTCAATGGGTGATGTTCACGCTGGAGGAAACCCTCATTATCACCTTGGACCAAAATTCTTCTTAGAAGCTGCTGAAGAAATCGTTGATAAATTAATTGAAGTCGATGCTGAAAATGCAACTTACTATTTAAATAATTACGATCAGCTAAAAAAAGAATTCGCTAATTTACAGACTAAAATTAGATCAATTCTAAAGTCGAAACCAAATGTAAAGCTAATGAGTTATCATAAAGAGTTTAGCTATTTTGTTAAAGAGTATGGTCTGAACTATGTTGGTGAGATAGAAGAGACTCCTGGGGTTCCTCCTTCGGCAGGTCGTATTGCAAGGGTTTCACTTCTTGCTAAGAAGAAGGGAGCTACAAAGGCCTTGGGAGCGAAGACAAATCCTAAGGCAATAATGGAGAAGTTCAAGGAAATCTCTGGAGTTCCCTATGAAATGGTTGATATCTCAATCAACTCTCGAGTGAAGTCTTATGAAGACTTGATGCTCTCTATTGCAAAGGCAATTGTGAAGTAATGAGAATTCTAGAGGCAAATACGATAGATATTGGTTACAAAAAGGTTTTACAAAGAGGTTTAAGCTTTGATGTCTCTAAGGGTGATATCTTATTTGTTTCGGGAGCTAATGGAACGGGAAAGACAACCCTCATTAAGACCTTACTTGGAGAGGTTTCTGTTTTAAGCGGAGAGTTGAAAGTTAAGGATGGCTTAAGAACACAATATCTTCCTCAGCTGCTTCAATACGACTTTCCTTTAAGTCTTACTTTAGATGAGATTCTTGATATTTATGAAGTGCCAGAGAGGATCAAAAACTTCCTTTCAGAGGATCAGCGTGACCTGTGTTGGCAAGATGCCAGTGGTGGTCAAAAGCAGAAAACACTTATTCTCTCTAGGCTAAGTCGAAACCAAGATATACTCTTTCTTGATGAGCCATTTAATCATGTTGATAAGGAGAGCTCATCTCAATTGATGAACTTCTTTCAAGAGCTCATCTTTGAAGGCTTTATTAGCTCCTTGGTTATTATTTCTCATGTTATTCCAAGTGAATTAAATCATGAAAATATTAAAGGTCTTAAGTTACAATGATCGAATTATTTGAGATTTTTAAATATTCTTTTCTCCTATGCTTATTAGCAGGAATGACTATTCCGTTACAAGGAGCACATCTTGTTTCGAGAAAACAAGGGCTGCAAATCTTGGCCCTTGCTCAGGCCGGCTTAATTGGAAATTTACTGGGAAAGCTTCTCTTTCATGAAGTCGAGATTCTCACAATCTTATGCTCTCTGGTTTTCTTCGTTTTTATGAAGATCCTATTCTTAAAGAGAAAGTCTGGTGGGGAGTCATTTTACATTGTTGTCTATCTTGCGTTGATGGCCATTGGAAATCTTCTCGTTTCAATTTTTCCAGGTCTAGACTCTCACATGTCTCTAGGGCTCTTTGGTGATGTGGTCTCATTGTCAGCTCAAAATACACTCTTATTAAGTGCATTTTTCGTCAATATCTTTGCTCTAATGCATTATTGTTCTAAAAGGTTTAAGAGGAACACATTAAATGCCTCAATGTTTCATTCATCTAAGATCGATTATTTAGAAGAGTTACTCTTTTCTCTGACATTTGTTATTTCGATCTATGGTCTAGGGGTTTTATATACGGTTTCCCTCTATATCATGCCTACTGTTTTAGGGGGAAGAGTTTTTAAAGGACTTTCAGCTTCACTGCTCTTTCTATCACTTACAGGTGCCTTCTCATCTGTCACTGGGCTTGGGCTTTCTGTGAGTTTCTCAAATTTAAGTACTGTACCTTCTCAAGTAGTACTTTTATTGCTAGTATTGTCCTTAGGTAAATTGATAGGAAAGATTCATGAAAAAATCGGAAGCAATACTAAGAGAGAAGCGCTTAAGTGTCACAAAGTCGAGAGTTGATCTTCTTGAGTTCTTTATTAAAAAGAATCAACCTCTTTCTATTTTAGATTTTAAGAAAACGAAGCTTTTTAAAGAAATGAATGAATCTAGTTTCTATCGCAATGTTATCAAGTTTGAAGAAGCTGGGATCATTAGAAGTGTCCCAACTGCTAATGAATATCAGTCATATGAGCTTGTCCAAGATGACCTCCATCATCATCACCATATTATTTGTTCTGCATGTAAGTCAGTGAAGTGTCTTACTGAATGTGGACTCGATAAATCTTTTTCAAAGATGGCCTCAAAGGTTGGATACAAGCTAACGGGTCATTCTCTTGAGCTCTATGGAATCTGCCCGGATTGCGCATAAGTTATTAATAATACAATTAAATGTTCTTGTTTTCGTACGTCTTGGTTAAAAGATGGTGCTTTTTTCTATTCATTCTTCGCCCTATAGTTAAGGAGTAGAAAGTTTTAAGCACGAGGTTTATATGAAAATAGTAATCCATAGAGCAGATTCAAGAGGTAAGGCGAATCATGGTTGGCTAAACTCAAGCCATACTTTTAGTTTTGCTCACTACTATAATTCTGAGCGAATGGGGTTTGGCGCGTTAAGGGTGATCAATGACGATTATATCGCAGGGGGAACGGGGTTTGATACTCATCCTCACAAGGATATGGAAATTATCTCTGTTCCAATATCTGGTGCCCTTGAACATAAAGATAGTATGGGAAATATACGAGTTATTCGCGAGAGTGAGATTCAGGTCATGTCGGCCGGAACAGGTGTTGCCCATAGTGAGTACAATCATCTGAAGGATGAAGTGAGTAATTTTCTTCAGATTTGGGTTATCCCTGAGCGTGCTGGAGTTGAGCCTAACTACGATCAGAAAGAGTTTGATAAAAAACTTAGAGAAAATAAGTTTCAGCTAATTGTCTCACCTGATGGTAAAGAGGGGTCTCTAAAAATAAATCAACAAGCTTACTTTTCATTAATTAATCTGACTTCTGGTAATGGAGTTCGTTATGAAAAGCATCGCTCGCAAAATGGAATTTATTTCTTCGTGATGAAAGGAGAACTCGAGCTATCTGATCAGCTTCTTTATGAAAGAGATGGTGCCGCAGTTGAGAGTGATAACGAAATCAGTTTAAAGGCCCAAACAGATGTTAAGCTTCTTGTAATTGAAGTACCACTTAGATAGAGAAGAGGTTTGGAAAAATAAAGTTAAAATAGTATAATGGAAGTCATGAATGATGAGATCAATGTCCTTGGAAAAAAATTAGAGATTTGTGGTTGCGAGCCAATGACTGGCTTTATGAGAAACGGCTATTGTCAGACAAACTTTGATGATACCGGTGTTCATACCGTTTGCGCAGTGATGACGGAAGACTTCTTACAGTTTTCTAAAGATGCTGGTAATGATCTCAGCACACCTAGGCCAGAGTTTGGTTTTGAAGGACTTAAACAGGGCGATCATTGGTGTGTTTGTGCGGGAAGATGGTTTGAGGCCTATAAGGCCGGAAGAGCTTGTCCTGTTATTCTTGAGGCCACTCATGAAGAGACACTTGCTATCATTCCATTTGAAGTTCTGAAGAAATATCAAATGACTGTCTGATTTTTCAAAATACTATTTTAACTTGTCACACTTTTATTGAATTAATCACTAAGAGATTGAACAATTCAATCTTTAAATAAAGGAAGTTATGATGAGTAAAATTCAACTATATTCACTTGCTACACCAAATGGTCAAAAAGTTTCTGTTGCCCTCGAAGAGATGGGAATCGATTATGATGCACATACGATTAATATTCTAGAAGGGGATCAGTTCACAGAAGATTTTATCAAAGTTAATCCTAACTCAAAGATTCCGGCCATTGTTGATCCAAATGGACCAGAAGAAAATCACGCTGTCTTTGAGTCAGGCGCGATTCTTCTCTATCTTGCTCAAAAGAGTGGAAAGTTTCTCTCTGATGATCCTGTAAAAAAGAGTGAAACACTACAATGGCTCTTCTTTCAAATGGGAGGTGTTGGACCGATGTTTGGACAGTTTGGTCACTTCTATAAGTATGCTAAAGAAAAATGTGATCATCCCTATCCTAAAGAAAGATATTCGACAGAGGCCAAGAGACTTCTTGCGGTTATTGATAAGAGGTTAGAGGGAAGAGATTTTCTCGTTGATGAGTACTCAATTGCAGATATGGCCATTTTTCCATGGGTTCTTTGCCTTGATAAATTCTATGAGGCATCAGAGCACTTGGGTCTTAAAGACTATAAGAATGTGAACTCATGGCTAGAGAGAATCCTACAAAGACCTGCCTCTGTTCGAGGACTCGATATTTGTGGTTTCAATAAGTAAGAATCGTAAATAGTGGGAAAGTCGAAAAAATCGGCTTTCCTACAAATCTGTGACAATTTATTGTGATGTGCGTGATATTTCTTTCTTATGAAAATACTTCTCATTACAATTTCGACCCTTTTATCTTTCTATGTAGCAGCTGAAAATTGGTCTCTTGTCCATGAAGAACAGGGGATAAAGGTTTATGCTGGGGAATATCAGAAATCAGGTGTCATCCCATTCAAGGCCTTGGGTGTCGTTAATGCTCCAATTCATAAAGTTGCAGAATTAATTGAAAATGATCAATTAAAGCCAGAGTGGTCGCCAAAACTTAAGAGTGTCATTATCCATGAAAGAATTTCAAAAGATGAGTTAATTTTTTCAGAATACTACAGTACTCCTTGGCCTGCTGTTGATAGAGAATTCTTACTTAGAGGTAAAATAAAAAGACACAGTGATGAATTCATTGAGTATATTGGAGAGTCAATCGATAATCATTATAAGGATGCCGATCATATTCAAGCTCTCGTGAAAAAGCTTAATTTTAGTCTT
>NZ_AUNJ01000395.1 GCF_000447775.1 Bacteriovorax sp. DB6_IX | reverse complement strand
TATTTATATCAAGCGCTTTCTGAAGAGTACACTGGATATTCAGCTCCAGTTAGAGGTATTGGAGTAGAGCCTGTTGTAAAGAATATGGTAGATCTTTTTGATGCTGTAGACTTTGCAAATAGAAACCTACCTAAGCAAAATGGTGCTGCAGAGGTTCTTGATTCTATGAAATTAACTCTTGTTAATATTGCTCTTAAAGATGGGTATAAGCTTGGTGTTTACAAAGTATCTTCTGAAGGTGCTTGGCATGCATGTAAAGAATTAGCATGGGTTGATTTTGAAACTCAAGAAGTTCTTATGACAGGTTCATGTTGGAGTGAGTAATTCACTTTCAAATAGAGGGCTAGCTTGGCTAGTCCTCATTCTCTAAGCAATTCTTAATCGCCATTTCAAATTCACTATTTCCAAAAATTACTGTTCCTTGATTACCTTGAATGATTTGACCACCATGTTGGCGACAGCCACCGTGGGTATGGACTCCAAGGATTTTTCCTGAGTTAACATCAATAATTGAAGAACCTGAGTTGCCAGCAGTCGTATCAACCTTATGATGGATAATATTTCTCTTACTATGAATTGAGAGAAGCTCTCCTGTAGAGGATTGTTGTGTATTTCTTTTTTCTTTGTCACTGCTTAGCCCGTATCCCGTTATACGGAGTAGTGATTTTGGAAGCGGTAGGGTCTTTAGTATTTCGTAGTGACCTCTTTCTTCTCCAGGAAAATTTCCAGTGATTTCATTTCTCTTAACGGAGAAAACTAGCCAGTCCTTTCCATGAAAGGCATTCTTTCTCCCATAAACCTTTTTTAAGTTAAATATATTTTCCGGTAGGGAAGGATTCATTTTTCCTGAGAGCATATCACTCAAAGGAGTATCAAATTCGGTGATCCAGTCCTGAAGTCCATCTTGGCAATGACCTGCGCTGATAAGACAGTTTTTACCAATTAAGCTCGCGCTACATGGAGACGATGATAGGAGTGAAGCTCTAGTTCTCGCAACTTTTTCGTTATAAGAGATTTGCCTCTCATCAAGCTGACAAATTGTCTTTGTCTGAGAGTTAGTCAAAGAATTAAGTAGAGATAGTATAAAAAGTGACTTCATGGCCTGGTTCTAACAAATCTAGCATCAGGCCACAAGCGTCCGTAGAAATTTTACTTAAGCAGACTTCGATTCATGAATACGTTTTGCTTCACGAACGATTTCTTCGTGCTTATTACTCCATTTCACTCTTCTTCTGATCCCATTTCTCTTGATTCCAATGATGAATAGGGAAACACAGCTTAGTACACTAAGTCCCATTAGGTACTTTCCTGTTTCAATATTTCCAAAAGTAAGATTGAAAAGACCTCCGACCAAAAAGAAGATTAGGGCGGCACATGAAATAGTAAAGAGTACATTCCATTTATCGTACTCTCGTAGATGTTTTAAACTCATATCTCTCTCCTCGTTTGGAGATAGGATATCGTATGAGTCGTCTCGATAGAGATTATTTGAAAAATCTATAATTAATGTTTAAGAAATGGACAATCTTTAGGGAAGTGTCTTGAGAAAACTTCGGGTCTGTTGATTATAGAGATTCACTCTAAGTGTCGAATAAGCAGCTTCTTTGACAACATGGGATCTAAACTCTTTCTTTGTCTCTCCACTGAGAGCATCCACCATTTCGGTTGGGTGCTTTACCTTTTTAAAGATAGTCGGATTCATCAACAGGACTAAATCCAGCTTCTCATAATCTTTTACAGTAAAAGGGGCATGGAATTTCTTGGTTAAACCCGGGCGAGATTTTAATTTAACAAGCTCTTTATCACTATTGTAAAAGAGAGTAAAAACAACAGGAAGACAGGCACTGTCGCAGCCAGTTGTGGTTTTAATTTCTCTAATATAACCAATTGTTTTCTTAGATAGATTCTTAATCCTTAAGATTGTTGTATTGATCGGTTTATCGCTGATAGGATCTGGAATTTTCAAACTTTCTTGTTCCGCGGCTTTTGGAAAAACACTTTTGTAATAGTCTTGATTTTCCTTTTGAATTGGAGCCGAAAAGACAGTTGTGAAAGTAAGTAGGAAAGCAATTATATTCATGACCCTATTCTAATCTAAGCTTGAGAAATTGACAAAATTTCATACTGTCAAAGCTTTAGACAGCGACTAATTATTAGCATAACTTAGCTAGTCTGTCCTCGTAATATCAGTACCTTACTTGCATTAGAGGATATGTTGTCTTGGCCTAGTATTTGCAGCTATATCTGCATACTGGGGGAACCATGAAAGTGATTAGTAAAATACTAACATCAATGATTATTTGTTTATGTTCTTTTCAACTTGCTTTTGCTGAGTCTGTTGAAAACATGAATAAGTATGAAAGACAGCAGCTCGACACTGAAGAACTTTTAGAAGCGATGCAAGCTTTTAAAGAAGTCGTCAGAGGTGAGCCAGCTTGTGGTCAAAAAGATGAAAAAGCACCTGAGGAAACAGCAGATATGACTGTTGATGAGGAGCTTGATGAGTATATTGGTTCAGATGAAGAAGAAGTTCGCTCAACTCCAGTAAGCGGATATGCTAGCTACATCGAGGAGCTGAAAAGTAATGCTTGTCGTGTTGAAAGATCAACTAAAGATGAGGTTCCTACACAGGAAGAAGCGCAAGAATGTAAAAAGGGTAGCTCTGTTGTTGAGAGATTAGTAAGAGCACTATCTAAGGTTGACGTTGAAAATCTAGATCAAGAACTAGATTTAAAATCATATGAAAGACTTGTTTCTACGATTGTAAGAAAAGCAACGAATTATAAAGGACAAGTTCAAAAATTTATCAGAAGTGGTGCTGATGATGCCGATAAGAGAGAGGTTCTTCTTCAATATATTGAAAAAGTTGCAGTCTCTATGCGTGATCTTCATATAGTCTTACGTCCAAACTCGAAGTTAGCAAATAAGTTTGCTAACGATTATCTTTTCAGTATCCCAAGTGATCTTTTTGAAGAGTATACAGATGAGCACGACTACTTACAGTCAGGAAAAAATCCAGCACAGGATCCATACTTTATTAATATTGTTGAAAATGGTGATTTCGTTAAGCTTCGTTTTGACGAGCACTCGATGATTAAAAGAGATATTCAGACTATTCTTCAATATCCACTGGCTAAGAATTATCTCTATGCTCTAAGACTTATGACAATCCAAATGATGGTGTCGCAAGTTAAAACATATGATGTTCTTATGGGGAATAATGATTCTCCAGTAAAGATGCCAAAAGCTTGTCTTTCAAAGAGAGAAAATGGTGTCTGGCCTTCACAAATTGATATTAAAATCAGAGAAGATATCAGTGAGGGATACCTGGATGCTGTACTCGAAAACCACGGTCTTTTCTATAACTACTCTAATGACTTAATTCTCAACTACTATGTTGAAGACTCTTCAGTTAATCCATTAAAGGATGCTTTATTTGGAAGTGTGGAGTTTAACAACTACACAAATGGTAAGGAAGGAAAGGAAGCAAATAACTACTATCACTTCGCTCTTAAGCCATCTTTTGATGATGTGACAGCTTGGAAAGACTTCGTTGATATGAAGAAACCGGAAGCAGATTATGTTTACAAATTTGAGTCAAAAGCAACGGGAAGAAATAGTTCTAAAAAGTCTCACTGGAGAACTTATAAAGATATGGCCTTGTGGCAAGAAATTGTTTCTGAAGAAAGTCCATATAAGTTTATTCAAATTAAAAAGAAAACTGCTGACGGTGAGCGAGTTGAGGATGTTAGACCATTCATTTTAAATGCTTCACCATATATCTCGAATAAGATGATTCAGCTTGGAACAGATAATATTGCTGAGATTATTGATTCAGAAACAGAGAAAACATTAAAGAGAAATGTCTTAAATATGGATATGCCGACTCTTTATTCTCCTAGTGCTAGTCGTAATTGGGGATTAAGAAAGCTTCATGAAGTGGTGAAGACCCTAAAAGAAAGCAAGTCCGCAAAAATTACTGATAGAAGAGCACCTGAAGTTAAAGCTATAACAACAGCATGTTTACTTGGTAAAACAAATTTCTGTCAGGAAAATAGAGGAAAGAACCTCTATGAAGCCTTAGACAACTACCTTTCTTCTCTTACTATTGATGGAAAAATTCTTCCAATTAAAAAGTTAGAAGAAAGAGATATCAAAGAAATGTATGTTTTCTTAGCTCACTTGTGGAGACAGTTCAGAGATACACTAGGACTTCTTCCTGAAGCTAAGATTGTGGAATACGACTATATTATTGACCAGATGGGTGCTTTAAATCCAATTGCTAGAATGAGACTTGGTTATCTTCTTGCTAAGAATGAACTTAAGGCACTTAAAGAAGGTCGTAAGCCAACTTATAAGTCTACGGCACGTGGAAGAAGAGTGAACCAAGACTTTAATTGTTTTAATCGTAATATTGAAGCGCAAATGGAGAGACTTGATGAAGCAGCTCAAAAGCTACTTCTTCATAAACCAGTGACTCCAAACTTTTTAACAAAGTACGCATCTAAGAGTGACTATAAGGAAATGTGGTCAAAAATTGTTGATAATGCAAATAATAATAGCTCACAACTATTTTCTGCCAAATTTAATGGAGCACATGCTTATGACTTCATTGAAAAGATCTCGTTTAAGACGATCCTTGATGGAAAGCAAGTTGATGAAGCTGTTGATAGAATTTTAGATGGTGAAATTTCAGATGAAACAAAAGAGGGTCTTGAGGCAGACCTTGATAATCAAGAAGTCGAAAGAATTTCTTTCTTCAAGGAACTTATGGCGGAAAAAAGCCACGAGGCTCGTCAGGCAATGTTCCTTGATAGAGCTAAGGATTTTGGAATTGATGATGATCTGACTCTTAAAGAACAAGTTCTTGCTGTAGATATGTCTCTTAAAAGACATCTTTATAGAGACGTTATGAAGAAGGGTGCGGCAATGAGAAAAGCTGAGACTCTTAAGAAGCTAGAAGATATTTGTAATTTAGATGAAAATGATCACGAAGGTTTAAGAAGATCTTTCTATGGAACGATGAAAGTTCAAGATGAACTAAACCAAATGATTGGACTACCTGCTGCTCCGAAAGAGCTTATGGACCAATTGAATTCAATGAAGTTTGAAGAGCTTCTAAATGCAGGACTAGCTATTGGAGCATTCATTGTTGGAATGGCCGGAGTTATGCTCGCGGGATCATGTGCGGTACTAACTGGTGGACTGTGTGGAATTGCGGTAGTTGGATTAGTTGGATCTGCTGTAGGAGCTCAGTCATATGTAACTTATAGTGAAGTTCAAATGAAATATGAGGCAGATGACTCTGTTGACCATGTTAGTGATATGGCCGAACTTGGTTATTCAAATTCTTCAGCAGCCGATGAAGTATCTAGAAGTTGGGCATGGGCCATTATTGAAGGTGTCAGTATAATTCCTCTTATGGGTCTATTCACTCGAGGAGTTTATATGGGCTCTAAGATGACGAAACATGCGGTGAAGACAATTGTACTAAACTCAAAGAAAGTCGGATTTAAGAATGCTTATAAAATGGCCGGAAAATCAGCAAGAACAGTTGCTGATGAAGCTGATGTCGAACTTTCTAAGTTAGTTCTTGGTTTCACGAGCTACAAAGATAAGATTAAAGCCGTTTTTAAAGGTGTAGATATTGAAGATGCTGCAAGAGCGCTTAAGAATGTTGATATGCCAGCAGAGCAAGCAGCAAGAATTCAAACTAAGATTAATAAGATTAGAGGTCTACAAGAAGCTGGTAAAATCTCTTCTAAAAAAGCGAAAACGTTAACTCAGAAGTTAATGAAAGAGATCCAAGAGCAGTTAGCAAAGAATCCTGAAGCTCTTTATAAGTATACAAGTGATGTCGTTACAGATCTTGGTTTTAAAACTGTTGATAAGAATGCAGCAAAGACAGTTGCTAAATACTTTGGAGGAAACCCATCTGAGCTAAAAGGTTTTATGGATACTTATATGAAGAAATTCTATCCTAAGAAGAAACTTTTGGGAGGAACGAAGGCATCTAAGTTGGCCAAAGCAAGGGCCGGATATATTAAAGCTCAAAAAGGTGAGTTCCTAAAAGGAACAAACTGGATTAGACAAGCGTGGTACGAAAATACTTATAATATGGACAAAGAATAGAGCGAAGTACCTTAAGTATTTATAATGATCTAGGAAAACTTCCAAAGGCACAGTTTGAAGATTACCTTGTGAAGAATATGGATGCTCTAACTGATGCCTTTGGTAAAGCACCTCTTAGAAAGAGAGATATTCCATACTTACTAATTCAAGGTGGGCCTCATATTGGAGGACTTCTAAAAGGAAGAAGACTACCAGGATTACAAGAGATCGGAGAAGCAGTTGTTGTAAGAAAGATGTTCAATGCTAGAGCAAGACTAATTTCTGAAGCAGCTAAAGCTCAGGCGAGATCAGTTTTAGGAATGGAGAAAGTTGTAGCGGCAGATACTCTCTCAAATATCTTCAAAGGATTCTATTCATCTTCTCGTGAAGAGGCGAAGAGGCTCGGATCTAAAGAAGGAGCAGAGGTTTTAAAGGAACTAGCTACAGTGAGAAAGCATGTTTCGACTGAAATGTTTAAGGCCCTAGGGGAGAACCCGAAGTTTATTAAAATCTTAGAGAATGAAGGTGTGAATATCTTTGTGGATAATAAAGTTAATAAGAAGCTTCTTAATGAACTACTTTTCAATCCAAAGACTATCAAAGAAGAAACTCTTTCTGATATGATGTGGGGAATTGTTGATGTCGAGAAAGTTTTTGCTAAAGAAGAATTTCAATTCTTAGCTTATAAAGTAATGAAGATAAGATTGAAGACTCATCAATTGTTGGAATGCAAAGATATCTGAATGCAGTAAAAATACTGATGATTAGAGATGGAAGTGCATTAGGAAATGTTGAATTATTCTAAAAACAAAAAAGGCCCTCTTAAAGAGGGCCTTTCTATATGATGTCAAAAATATTATTTACTTCCGAAGCAACCTTCTCTTTTGATGAAGTCAAGCTTTGCCATAAGATCAGCTTTTTCGGCTTCATCTGCAACTCCATCAGCTCTTCTTTGAAGAACAGTGTAGAATGCATCCATTGTAGACATATTCTCATCATCCATAAGCTTTGCTGTATCATCTAGGAGTTCTTCCCAAAGATTAATCTCAGGACTACTTAGGTTATCAGAGAAAATATTAAAAAACTTATGTCCGTTCTCAGGATCAAAGAGATCGATCTTCCCACCCTTAGTTTTACTAACTTTTAACATAGCATTGTATAGCCTTTTTTGATCAGCTGTCCCGTGCTTTGGAATAAGTAGCATATAAATAAGAGCTTCTTCTTCGTGAGCTTTTACTTTTGCTGCAACTCCAAGTTTTTGTTTTCTAATTTCTTGGTTGATAAATTTTGCTGCAGTAAGTGGGTCTTTCGCTTTTCTACTCATTTCTTTAAAAATTCTCTTAGAAGAGTCACCCTTAAGTTCATTTAGAGTAAATGAGAATCCAGCTTCAGCTAGTTCTTTGTTCACACAAGGTGCGCAAGCTAGAATAGCTTTTTTCTTAAGACCATATCTTTGCGATAGGAAAACAAGGTCATTGATAGAATCAACGAGTTCTGCTCTTGTAATCGCTTTTGTATCTTTACTTAGGTTCTTAACCATACGGTTATATTTTTTAAGATCCGCTGGGTCTTTGATAGATTTTTTCATGGCCTTGATGTCTTTCATCGTAGCACTACCAGATCTGGCCATATCTTCTAAAGAATATCTCACATTCTTTCTAACCTGACCTACAACGCCTCTGTTCATAATTCCTCTTGAATTCATAAGGAATTCAAACTGACTCTTATCAAGCAGGACATCGAAAACCTTTACTACTGACGCCTGAGTTGAGATTGAAACACTCAATAACGCGGCGAGTGATAGGGTCTTAAAAAACTTCATTGGTTATACTCCTATTTTTGACATCATTTTCGTCTCCTTCACTTTTCGGGGAGTTGGGCCGAACACTTTAGTTAATAGTGCGTCATTATCGGGAATTTTTTTTAAAAATCTCTGACATCTGTTGTGATAACGGTATGTTATAATCCTGAGTGATTTGATCATTTATTTTGAACAATGTATATTTTCGCCACTGCAAAAACACACTTCGGGGGGGAATTTTGCTTTTAAGAAAAAGCTTAGCATTAGCGCTATTTGCGTTAACTTTTGCTTTTCAGTCATTGGCTGGACAGGTAGAGGTGCAAGAGTGCGAAGAGCTAAAAGATCTCCTTTCTGGAAGCCTCGGAAGTATTGATTGTGAAATCAATTACCACCACTTTAATTCAAAATCTTCTCAAAAATATTACAACTATAAGAGAGCGCTCTCTCAGAAGAACGTGAGAATCTCGACTTTCAATGTTTATCAAGCAGGGTCTTCTCGAACAGAGTTTAAAGACCTTGAACTCGTTGCCAAGATGATGAATCATTGGGATGTGGTTGGAGCGACAGAGTTAGTTTCTGTAATTGGTATTGATAAGAAACATAACGAAGGGATTCAAGAATATATAAAGAACCTTGAAGCAGAAATACCATCTCTTTCTCAGTCAGAAAAAGCTGAGCATAGAAGAACAATTAAAAAACTAAGAGGTCAGATTGTCCTTCCTGGATATGTTGATATTCTTTTGGAATTAAGAAAGCTTGATCCATCGTGGTCCCTTATTGTTTCAAGTACAGAAGAGGGGGCTGAAAACGCGACAATTAAGGAGCTTGGTGGTTTCTACTATAGGGCCGCTGTTGTTCAACCTCAGGAAAATGAATACTGTGCTAAATTCTACAACACATCAAAAGCTTTGGGTTGTTATCCAAGATTTGATAAGAAGACTTATGGTAAAGATGTAGCACATCTCTTTGCAAGACGTCCTTTCATGGCAAATTTTAAAAGTGCGAAGTTTGATTTCTCTCTAATTCTTACTCATATTGTATTTAATGCGCCTTCTGATGAGGAATTTAGAAAAGAGATTATTCAAGCGGCCTATGGCGTTGATGAATATACGGAAGTTGGAGAGGGGATTTCCTCACGAACTTTTGCTCGCTTTGCAGAAGTTAGTCATATTCTCGAAATGATGGCCCAATCGAGAAAGAGGTTTAAAGAGCAAGACTTAATTCTATTAGGTGATTTTAACCTTGAGTCGGATAACCCTTATTGGAATGTACTCTTTGAGAAGTATAAGGGAATTGAAGTTAAAATTGATAAGCCAACTTCTCTTGCACAGTCAAAAACTCTTGCTGACGATACAGAGACGGAAGGAACTTCTAATAACTATGATCACTTTGTTCTTGATACGAATGAGACATATCAATGTGCAGGTAAGAATAGTGCGAAGATTTTTAATTTTATTGAAAATTCTTTTAGAAATATCATCGATAAGAAGTACTTAATTAGAACAGAAAAGTCTTATATTGATGAAGAGAGTGGACTCAAGATGTTCTATCTTTCAAAGTATGGTAAAGAGAAGGCGATTGATAGTGTCGATCGTTTTATGAAGTCATTAGAAGATAAAGTGACGATTAAAAGAAATCAAATTGTTCCTAGATATGATTTAGATGTAAAAGCTGAAGATATGATTCGTAAGCTCTATGAGCCACAACTCTATGAAAGATCTTATTATCGTTATTTTCAAGAGACGATAAGTGATCACTTACCTGTTTATATGAACTGCTCTAATACAACGGATAACGATTAAACGCAGTAGTTCTTAGAGTTATTCTCTAGATCAATAACCATCCAACCAAACTTCTTTCCATTCTTTATTGGAGAGAGTGTTTGAATGTCTCCTTTGATCTCCATTGTAAGAATAACTTTTCTTAAGGCCGTGTGGGCCTTCTTTGTCGCTTCGTACCTTTCCTTATCTCCTGGAACTGCATTGAGCTTGTACTTTTTCATCAGTACTTCGAGCCCTTTTGCTACATCTTCCACGACTTGTTTTGTTACCATACCATCCCTTCGAATCAAGATCTCTTGATTGTATTAGATATTCGGTAGCGACAGTTGGTAATTTTAGTTAAATTTAGCTTTATTTTATAAGGTCTTGGAAAGATAGGGTGATTAAAGAAAAAGTTGGTTAGTGTTCACTTTTTGAAACAATAAAATATATCCACAATATCGCCCCATTCATAAGGCGATACTGTGGATTCAATTTTATTTATTTTCTATTTTCGGAAATAGTGCTTCTGGAGCTTGAATATCAAATTTGGCCTTT
>NZ_AUNJ01000394.1 GCF_000447775.1 Bacteriovorax sp. DB6_IX | reverse complement strand
TTTCCACGATGACCAACACGGAACAGCGATTATCGCTTCTGCTGGTTTTATCAACGCTATTGAAATCTCTAAGAAGAAAATAGAAGATGTAAAAGTTGTCTTCTCAGGAGCTGGAGCTGCTTCTATTGCTTGTGCAAAACTCTTCTTCCAAATGGGTGTTAAGCCAGAAAATCTTATGATGACTGACTCTCGTGGTGTTATCTACAAAGGTAGAGAAGCGGGACTGAATAAATATAAGGAAGATTTTGCTAACGATACAGATTGTAGAACTCTTGCTGATGCGATGAAGGGAGCAGATGCTTTCATCGGTTGTTCA
>NZ_AUNJ01000393.1 GCF_000447775.1 Bacteriovorax sp. DB6_IX | reverse complement strand
CGTAAGTCCCTCTTTTTCTTTATAAAGCGCCAAATGTTGGCAAATTTTAAAACTTCTTACACAATTTAAGAAAAAAACTTCGACGTAATATCAGGCGATTGAAGAGCATTCGATCAAGAATAAGTAAAGAAAACACAAATATCACCGACAAATGTCAAAACATATTAAACTTTATAAAAGCCAGCGAGGGACTTTTTATAA
>NZ_AUNJ01000392.1 GCF_000447775.1 Bacteriovorax sp. DB6_IX | reverse complement strand
TTGCTCAACTAATAAAAGATTTTAAACCACGTCAGGTCCCAATTTACTTTCACAACAATATTGATGTTGAGCTCTTCGGTGCAAATAAGTAATTACCACTTATTTGCACAGATAATACGTCCGTTTCTAATACCAACCATAACAGATCGACCACCACAAATCCCAGAATGGAACATTGTATAACACCAACCTCGAGCACATGATCTATTTCTTGCAAAGACGTCATCAACGTCTATATCTCCATTGGCATACATATTCCCATAAGATCTTATGTAATTGGCATAGGCGTTATTAGTAACATAAAGGTGTCTACCAGCATAAATATCTGTTCCGGCCCTTACCGTATTATTCGAATAAACATTTGTACATCTTCCACTTTCACTACAGTTATAAGTTGTATAGTCACATCTATTTGATGCTGAAATCCAAGTTCCCGTTGCATAAGCCCCATTGGCATGACGAATTCTTGAATTCTGACAAATATTTCTCTTTAAGATAATCGCTGCCGAGTCTGAATCTCCAATTGCCGTATCCATGATATCACTCATGATCGAAGAGACATCTGCAGATGTCGGAGCAAGTGTTCTTGCAATTTGTTGTCTTACCCATCCAATATTTGGAACTAGCTCATTTACTGAAGACGAAGCTGTCGATGCCATTGCTGTTGGGTTTGCTGGCATTGTTGTTCTAATTACCATCCCGGCATCAGCATCAACCCAACCAGTATTTGGATCGGCTCTAATTCCTGTTACACCAACAGAAATACCACCTCTAGCAATCATATCTCCATCACTTGGATTCGTTCCACCCGAACCAACCTTTATACCAGAAGTTGCTAAGATATCACCCGCATCAGGGTTCGGAGTACTTGCCCCAACACTTAAACCACCTGTACCAACAAAGTCACCATTGTCAGGGTTAGCAGAAGCTCCTCCAGCCGAGACACCACTTGTAACCAGTAGATCACCAGGTTGAGGGTTTACACCAACACTTCCTAAACTAGCACCACCAATAGCTAAGATATCTCCATTATCTGGGTTTGCTGCAGTATCACCAGCAACAAAACCACTTGAAGCCTTTATATCTCCAACAGTTGGCGCAGTTGCAGCACCGATAACCACACCACCAGACGCATTAACATTTCCATCTCCAGTCGATCTCGTTGTACCAATCCCGAGACCACCTTCCATATCTATACTTGCGTCGTTATTTGAAACAATGGTTTCCCGACTAGCAACATCTTTTACTAGTTCAAGAGATCCTTCTGCCACCGTAATTGCAGCATTTCGAGGAGCATTCACATCAGTAGGGTCAGAACCAACAGATTCAATCATCACACTCTTACATTTTCCAGCTGATAGCTCTTCATGAACACCTTGAAATGAAGTATTACAAACAGTCTGAAGGTGACTTTCAAATTCTGTGTAACAACTCTCGACTTCACCTGCCCCGTTGAGCTTAACTTTAACAGGAATTCTAATATAAGAGAAAGCTTGCCCCAGAGATGTTCTTCTTGAAGCTGCATCCGCTTCGGCAGCTGTCTTCCCTCTTGCCTCAAGTTGAGCGGCCACTCTCTTTCTAACCTTCAATTCTAAAGTTGCTGTTTGAGCTCCGTTATTCCAAGGAGCTGCATTATTTTCATAGTTATTTAAACGGATTGTTTCAATAACCATCGCACCTTCAGTGTTATCCCCATAGACATCACCAGGAGATAGAATAACTCTGTTGTTCTTATCACGAATTTCCCTATCTACACCGGCTTCAATACCATTAACTTGAGGGTTAATCCCATTACCATATAAAGGTGGAACTGTTCCTGTATCAGGAAAGTGAAGAGGTTGTGCAAGTGTCCCATCATTTTGAACAAAACTGTTAGCACAAGCATTACTATTCATCATATTCGTTGCCAGCATATTCATTAACTGGTTCTTATTAAAATCCTGATGAAGCTTTTTCGTACTCTTTTGCATATTCTCTGTTAACTGAAGAACGGCGAGGGAAAGAACCCCTACCAGACCAGCAGCAACCATAATTTCAGCAAGTGTAAAACCTGCTTCTGACTTAGCAATCTTCTTAAACAAAGACTTCATAAAGACCTCGATAAACGAATAACATTCTAAATATATTAACATTATCGGAATTCTGGGCCTAAAACTTAGAAGAAATCCAAGAAATTAAGTACTTAGAAATGAACAATAGACTGTTATTGTTGGCTATACGACTCTAACATGCTGAATTTACCTGTATCGCTTTTCTTGACACGGTTTCACATGAGCCTAAAATTATAAGTATGTTAAAAAATCTCAAGATTGGAATACCTGAACTCATTCTTCTACTAATCACACTTTGTGTCTATACTCACACTCTTCACTTTGATTTCTTCATTTTTGATGATGCTTATCACTTAGCAGAAGACCCAAATATTTATGCAGTCACAAGTTGGAAGAACTTAGCTTTGGTTTGGAAGAATACTTATATGCCGGTTATGTATAACTTCTGGCAAATTATGATTCTCTTCTTTGGTCAAGATAATACTGTGGCCTATCGTCTTGCTCTTATTCTCACACATGCTATTAATGCGCTCTTTATCTTTTCAATTTGTAAGACTCTACTTTCTTATACGATCACTCAATTCAATAAACAAAAAATTGAGATTGCTGCTTTCATTGGGACACTGGTCTTTATTATTCACCCTACTCAAGTAGAGAGCCTACTTTGGGTTTCTTCAATGAAAGGTGTACTCAGTACATTCTTTGCTCTGATTGCTATTCTTATTCACCTTAACATTAGGAAGGGAAATAATTATACAGGGTCTAAAATTGCAATTCTGTTTTTTTATGCCCTCTCCATTTTGACAAAGCCATCCAGTGCGCTTTTACCATTCATTCTCATTCTCTTTGATTACTATATTTACAATATGCGTTTTAAAGAGGCCCTAAAAGAAAACAAGTATGTTTTTCTTTTCATTATACCGTTCGCATCTATCTATTTCATTAATAGCGACAAGAACAATATTATTTATGTCACCACAATTTGGCAGAAATTTATCATCTTCTTTCATTCTAATATCTTCTACCTTAAAAAGATTTTCTATCCCTTCCAGCACACTCTTGATTATGGAAATAGTATTCTTAATATTCTTGGAAAATATAATACGACAAAAGACATCCTGATTCTGATAACGAAGTTTATTCTTACAATTGGTAGTGGGT
>NZ_AUNJ01000391.1 GCF_000447775.1 Bacteriovorax sp. DB6_IX | reverse complement strand
TAATGAGAAATTACATATGGCCTTCTTCAAGTATGATGGAAGTGAAGTTGAAAAGTTTTCTAAGGAACTTGAGTCATCACTAGGAAGTATTTCAAATACTGAAGTCTCTAAATTACTTACTTTTGCTAAGAATAAATTAAAAGAAATTCAGTCTTCAAAGTCAAAAGAGGAGAATTATCAAAGCTATCATATCGTCTCAATGGCCCTTATTCACGTAGTGAATACATATGATATCGGTGGTGATTATAATGCGTACTCTTGTCCAATGGTAAAGAAGAAATGGCTTCAAAACTCTTCGAAGCTAGCAAAAGTTCATAATCCATATGCCGCTATGATGCCACATTGTGGTTCTCAAGATACAAAATTCTAATAATATCGCCCTCTTAGAGGGGGCGATATCCTATAAAATCTTCATTCGAACCCATTGAAATCCCTATTTTTGCTATAAAGAAGCATCTTAGGAGATTTATTCATGAAAGTTCAACAAATTGCTATTTGTATTTTTACTTTAATTTCTACAAGGGCAGCTGTCTTTGATCAGGATGATCGAATTGAACGCCATCAAATAAAGGATCAGCTCGTAAGGCAAGCGGCCATGAGTTCTGCTGCGCTCATTCCAAAAAATCAACTTGTCCTTGATGGAAAAAAAGTTTCTTATAAAGGAAAATCTCTTAAAGAGAATTTGAATTTCTGCTCAAGTGCTAAGTTTGCTAATCAGCCAATGGTAGCCAATTGCTCTTCTGTTCTTATTGGTGAGGATCTTATTCTTACAGCAGGACATTGTATTGATGAGAGCATGAATTTTGGTTGTGAAGATTACACTGTTGTCTTTGATTATGTCGCAGATACAGAGGGAAATATAGAACTAAAAAAAGAGAATATCTATAATTGTAAAGAGATACTCTACTATGATTTTGACTTTATGAATGGTTCAATGCTTGATCTTGCCATTCTGAGAATAGATCGTAAGGTCTTAGATAGAGCCCCTATCCCGGTCGATTTAGAGAGGCCTCGTGTCGGTGAGAAAGTCTTTATGGTTGGCCATCCCCTTGGAATTGCGCAGAAAGTTTCTCAGATAGGAGAAGTGAAATCTGCTATAATAAATAAAAATAGCTTTGTTCATAATCTTGATACTTTTAGCTGTAATTCTGGTGGTCCAGTTTTTTCAAAAGAAAGTGGTAAGGTTGTAGGAATTTTAGTCAGAGGATCTGGAGGAAACTATGAGACGAAGGGAGAGTGTCAGGATTGGTTTCATGCAGGTAAGAAAGATTTTGCTGAGGCCAATGATTTGGAAAGCTTAAAACCAATACTTAAGGATCTATTATAAGATTATTTCTCTTATTTCTATTCTCGCTAATTTTACAATTTCAAGCCGTGGCGCTTGAGTTGGGAACATTTAAAATTCCTCGTTATGTGAGAAGTCAAAGCCAGGGAGAATTCCTTGATTTGGTAAAGAGGATTGGTGAGGAAGAAGATATAAATATTAAAGTCAGAGTGATGCCACCAAAGAGAGTCATCAGTTTCTTTAAAGGGGGAACCTTCGATGGCTACTTCCCAGCACTTGATATGTTAAATCCGATGGAGGTTCATAAGTCATCGGTTTTCTACTATAAGAAGGACTTTTTATTTTCCTTAAAAGGCAAAACGATCAAATCGCTCAAGAATAAAAAGCTCTGTCTTACTGAGGGTTATCCCTATGAGCCTAAATTGATTTCACGCAATGACATTACATTCTATTACGCCAGTTCAGATGAGTCCTGCTTGGAGATGGTAATTCGAAGTAGAGTTGATGGATTTGTCTGTGAGGGCCTAACAGGTGTTGCAGCGATTAATAAACTGAAACTTAAGAATATCCAGGCCCACGAGAAAGCTATCTCATCCATGCCAGTATATTTCGCCTTTAAGAAGAACGAGAAGGGGAAACAGATGGCCAAGAAATTTACTCGTATTATTGAGCGCATGAGGAAAAATGGGGATCTTTCTAAACTCTTTGAACCTGCCAAAAATAGTGTAAAATACTATTTAAAATCATACGATCCAACTAATAACTAATATTGAGGTTTCAATGAAGAAAGCTTTAGGTGTCATCACGATGATGACTCTTTTTTCGTGTTCTAGTCACAAAAAGCCAATCCTAATGGAGAAAGTGGCCGGGTTTAAAAAATCTAATCACGTATCAAAATCACAAAGAACCATGATTGCCACACAAGGTAAGTATTCGACTTATGCTGGTGAGAAGATGTATAAGCTCGGTGGAAATATTATCGATGCAATGGCCGCAATTTCGTTTGTTATTTCTGTTGAAAGGCCACAATCAACAGGAATTGGTGGAGGAGGATTTTTACTCTTTCATCACAAAGAAAGTGGAAAAACCTTTGCTTTCGACTTTAGAGAAAGAGCACCCTTTAAATCTCATAAGAATATGTACCTTGATAAGAAAGGCAATGTCATTCCAAGGAAGTCGATTGATGGGATCTTTGCCGTAGGGACTCCTGGGTTAGTTAAAGGTGTTCTTGAAGTTCATAAGAAATATGGAAAACTTCCTTTAGATACTGTATTAGAAGAGTCTATAAAACTTGCTGATGAAGGATTTCCTGTTTATCCAGAGATGGTTAAGGCCCTTAAGGTACGTCAGAAAGTACTTTGTAAATACCCAAGCTCGAAAAAGATTTTTTGTCCAAAAGGAAAGCTTTTAAAGGCCGGAGATATGCTTTATCAAAAGGATCTCGCCAAGACTCTTAGGGCCATTGCCAAAAAGGGGAGTAATGGTTTCTATAAAGGTTCTGTAGCAAAGAATATCGTCAAGACTTCGAAAAAATATGGTGGACTCATTACTCATCGTGATTTGAGAAATTATAAAGTTGTTTCACGTAATCCTGTAAGTGGAAATTTTAAAGGTAAGAAAGTCGTTTCAATGTCTCCTCCTAGTTCTGGAGGGACTCATATTATTCAAATTCTGAATATTTTAGAAAAATATGATCTAAAAAAATATGGTGTCTATCATCCTAAATCTGTGCATCTTGTTTCATCTGCTATGGAGATGGCCTTTGCCGATAGGGCCAAGTTCTTAGGTGATACTGATTTTGTGAAGGTTCCTGTAAAGGGATTAACAAGCAAGACTTATGCAGATGAATTGGCCAACAAAATTGATATGAATAAGGCCTTTGCTATGAATGACATCCGTGCTGGTAAAGCATGGGGACATGAGCCAGAGCATACAACACACTTTTCAATCATGGATGCACAAGGAAATGTTGTCGTATCGACACAAACGATTAATGGATATTTTGGATCTGGTCTTGTTGCCGAGGGAACAGGAATTGTCTTAAATAATGAGATGGATGATTTTGCAAATAAAGTCGGTGCTCAGAATTTATTTGGAGCGGTCGGAGGAGATAAGAACCTCGTGGCACCAGGTAAGAGACCTTTGAGTTCAATGTCTCCAACGATTGTTTTTGACGGTGATAAGCCTGTTATGGCGGTTGGAACACCTAGTGGAACTAGGATTCTAACTTGTGTGATGCAAACGATTTTAAATTATTTTGAGTATGATCTTCCGCTATATGAATCTGTTGCGACTGCGCGTTATCACCATCAGTGGCGTCCACATTATATACGTTTTGATGAAGGAGGACTGAGCAGTGGTGTGAAAGAGAAACTTGAGGGAATGGGACATAAAGTTGTTGAAAAGAACTTAGGTTGTCGAATTCAAGCGATAGTGAAAGAAGGAAGTGAGCTTATAGGTGTATCCGATCCAAGAGGAGAGGGAAAAGCGTCAGGTCTTTAAAAAAGCTAAATAAGTAAGAGTCGACATAAGTCGACTCTTTTTTTATAAATTAAAGTTTTCGAGATATTCATAAATCTTTTGAGAGAAAAGAGCGTCTGGATAAACCAAGTGATTCCAATCCGTCACATCCTTATCAATAATTCTCATGTTATTTGTCTTAAATTGTTTTTTATAGACCTTTGTTAAAGGTGTAATAAACTGCTTCTCTAACTTTTCTTTGATCTCTTTCATTTGATTCTGATAGGCCAATGGAGCTTGGTTTGCAGAAGCTTTTTCAATTTCTGAGATCGCTGTATAAAGTG
>NZ_AUNJ01000390.1 GCF_000447775.1 Bacteriovorax sp. DB6_IX | reverse complement strand
CTTTTATCAGCATCAATGAAGATCAGATCAAACTTCTTATTTTCTTTTTCAAGTTCAGGAAGAATATTAATGGCCTCGCCAAACATGGCCTCTATCTTATTTCCATGTTCAGATTTATCCCAGTAGGACTTTGCAAACTTATTGATCTTCTTGTTCTTATCTAAAGTTAAAAGTGTTCCATTGTCTGGTAGAAGCTCGGCCATGGCCAGAGCAGAGTATCCAGTGAATGTTCCTATTTCTAAAATATTTGTGACCTTGTGAGACTTGATGAGAAAGCCTAGTGTTGATGCCACAAGATCTCCACAGACCATGTGACCTAGTGGGTGATTTTCCTTCGTATATTTACCAAGCTCTTGGCATAATTCTGAAGGGGTTGAAGATTTACTTTCTGCGTAAGTGGCTATTCTTTCGTCTATAATTTGCATGAATTTAAATTAGCATGGGTAAAAAGGGATGAAAAGCTTGTACCGACCAAATGGTCTGTGCTAAGGTGGGGGCATGGACACTAAAGAAATTATCATTAATTCTGCCTTCAGGATTCTTTCCAAAGAAGGTCCTAAGGCGTTGACAACGGCCAGGCTTATTGAGGAAGCAGGTATCTCAAAAGGTGGACTCTATCATCACTTTAAAGAGTTGGATGAAGTCTATTTAGCACTTCTTAAAATGCTGACGGACACCCTAACGGAAGGATTTTACGAACTTGAATTCGAGGATATTGATCATTTGAACGAGGTCTTAGTTGAAACCCTCTTTGATGATATGGAAGCGACAAAAGATGTTTATGCCGCTTTATTCTATTTTATTAGTTTATCTTCTAAGAAGCCTGAGTATAAAGAATATTTAAAAACTTGGTCAGAAGCCTCTCTAAGAAACTGGGGAAATCTCTATGTGAAGTACTTTGATCACGAGATTCCTGAGGAGAGGATTGATACGGTCATGAGAATGTGTGACATGTATTTTGGAGGTCTCATAATTCATGACTTTATTTTAGATGATGTTCCAAAATACAAGAGAGTTACTAAAGAGTTTCTCTCTGTGATGATTAAGCATTTAGGAGAGAAGTAAGCCCTAAGGCCTACTTCAAAAAACTTCTTAGTTTAGTCTCTAGCTTTGGTTTCGTCATTCCGACTTCCTTGGCCACTTCAATCGATTTAGCAATTGAGAGACCGTGATCAAGATGGAGGTGAGCGCCTAACCAAGCTGCTGCTCTATTTCCGCTAGAACAGTGAAGGAAAATTTTCTTATTGTGATTTTCTTGAATAACTTTATGAACTTCTTGAATTGCTGAAGTTGAAAAGTTCTTCTGCTTATCAAAGAGTGGAATATTGTAGTAAGCCATTTTGTTAGCTTCAACGACTTGCTTCTCATTGAATTTTTTAAATTCACTAGGGTGTCGAAGGTTGATAACAATAGCATAGCCTTGAGAGCGCAAAGCCTGTATTGAGGCCTTGTCTGGTTGTGGGGCAAATGTGATAGGTCCATACCTTTTAAGTCCTTTTAAGGTACTGATATCTTTAGCTTTCTCTACTTGGTGGGGGTGTCTCGCCTGATGAGAGCAAGAGATGAGAGTAAGGCTTAAGAGAATGAGATAGATCAAATTTTTCATGATGACTCCTTGATTTATCTCATAGTAGCGCAAGTGTGCTAATGATAATTTGACCTTGATCAAAGTCTATTAATTTTGAGGAAATATGTTTAAGAAATTTATTGAACAGATTATTGAAGAGAAGAAAAAGAACACGACAAGAAGTATGCTCCAACAATTTATTGGTGTATTTGCTTTCTTAATTATTTGGAATATGGATATTGGTCTTGTTCAACAGCAACATAGGTTTTTGGCGATCTTTTCTTACGTTGTTTGTCAGTGGCTATTTTCAAGTGTTCAACTTCACATTACTGGATTGGTAGGAGTCTGCCTGACTGTCTTGACTGGGGTTGTCCCGGCAAAGGAAGCCTTTGATGCCTTTTCAAATCCTATCCTCTTTCTCTTTCTAGGTGGTTTTCTCTTAGCTAGAGGAATGGAGTCTCTGGGGCTTGATCGAAAACTATCTCTCACAATACTTTCGAGCCGCTATATAAATGGAAACTTTAAAAAGACTTACTTGGCGATGCTTATCTTAACGATAGTCTTTTCAATGTGGGTTTCAAATACTGCAACAATGGCGATGATGTTACCAATCAGTTTAGGAGTCATTAAGAGTTTTGGTATTAAAGATCATGAGACAAAGGGAGTGATACTCCTTGGGATTGCTTATGCGGCAACTATTGGCGGTCTTGGTACTCCAATTGGATCTCCACCAAATATAATTGCCCTAGGAATGCTAAAAGAGCTTGCGAATATTAACTTCTCTTTTCTAGAGTGGATGAAGATTGGAATTCCACTTGTCTCTATTTTTCTTGTGGTTATTTACTTCTATTCTACAATGAGAATTCGAGAAGATATTAAACCTCTAGATAGTGAATACTTAATTTTAGAAAAGAAGAAAACGGGAGAGTTAGGTCCAGATGAATTTCGTGTGATGATTATTTTCTTTCTGACTGTTGTCTGTTGGTTCCTACCAAGTATCTCAGGACTTCTTCTTGGAAAGAAACATCTATGGACGGTCTTTTTAAACACTCGATTAAACCCTGGTGTCGTTGGTCTTATAGGAGGCTCTTTGCTCTTTATTTTTCCTACTTTCTCGAAAGAGAAGATTCTTGGTAAAGAAGACTTATTAAAAATTGATTGGGGCTCACTTCTACTTTTTGCCTCAGGTCTTTCATTGGGAAGCATACTCTTTTCAACAGGTCTTGCGAATTTAGCAGGTAATGGAGTTGTCGAGATATTTGGAAAATTTAATTTCAAGCTTTTTTTGATTATCACAGTAGCGCTGACAGTCATGGCAACTGAGCTGACTTCAAATACCGCAGCTGCAAATATTCTTATCCCTATTATCATCGCTGCTTCATTGAAGTCAGGATTCTCGCCATTGTATTCGGCGATAGCTGTTGCAATCAGCTGTAATTTAGCTTTTATGCTACCTGTGGCAACCCCTCCAAATGCCATTGTCTACGGAAGTGGAGAGGTTGAGCTTAATCAAATGATTAATTCTGGTTGGATTCTTAATATCGTAGGTATCATCGTAATTAGCGTAACGATATTAATCTTTTAGAAGTTCAGGATCTTCTTTTTTGAATCGAAATAGACCAAAGATATCTTTGAAGAAACCTGAAATGCAATTATAGACTTGCCATGATAGAGCAAGAGCAGAAAGAATAATCATTCTGATCCATTTTATTGGTGCACTAATCATATTTGGATCTCTTTCGGCTTTAGTCCCTGGTCTCACTCCAAATATAATTGGAACGATAACGTCAAATCTAAATACGGCCTTACATGACATATAAAAATCTTTCCATGATTCATTTGGAAGACCAACCATAATATCAGTTTTAACGATTAGATTTGGATTCTTTTCTTTAATTGCTTCAACACAGTCTGCAACTTGGACTGGGTCATATCTTCTACCACTATGATAGATTAAACTTGTACTACCACTTTGAATTGGAACAGTTACACCAATTGTTTTGTGGTCTTTAAGGTATTTATGAATATTCTCATGATAGAGTAGCCATCTCGGCTCAATATAGTTGAGAACAACTCTAAAATCTTCTTCTTTTTCATAAAGAGGGGCCATAAGATCAGCAGGGTTTTTATTTCTATCAAGTCCCCAAGCGCCAATATCAGTCGCTAATAACCAGAAGTTTTTATAACCCTTATTTAGTCCGTCATTTAAACGATCAAGAACAGTCATTTCTTCCTGACTTTGGACAAATCCACGAGATTGCTTGATTGAACAGAAAGTACAACCTCCAGCACAACCATGACCAACTTCAATAACGTAGAATCCATCACTGAAAATCATTGTATCAAGAAAGTTAAGAAGATAACTTTTTTCAATCCTTAAAACCTTGTAGAGGGCTCTTACAACTTTTCTAATTCCCCAAACAATTTTATGGGGAATCGTAGATTCACAATTTGAAATATCATCAAAGCGATTAGTACTTATTGGTTTGTAAGTTTTCTCATGATCAAAATCGAGAGACTTTGCAAGCTTCTCCATTTCTACCGGTCGAATATGAGTGACGTTCTCGTGCTCTTTGGCCCAAGCATCATCAATTTTTTCAGCACGAATAGCGGAATAGCAACCAGCGATAATCATCTTCTTATCCTTGGCCTTATCTCCCATTTGCGTGCGCATCATCTTTTCAATATACTTTTCACTTTGAACTTCGAAACCTGGAGTTACTGAACAAGTATTGACCACAATAACATCTGCATCATCTGGTTTAAAAACACGATTCATTTCTTCAGACTTAAAGTAGTCATCGTAGACAGCACTTTCCCAGAGATTACTTGTGCATCCTGCAGCGGTAGAATGGATATAATATTTTTTACTCATACTTTCTTTCCAAAGTTCAATTACTTGTATTTAAAATATCTAGAAATATTATACTTTAAGACCAAAATAAATAAAACGGTAAAGCAGAAAGTGTCATAAAAGCAGCTAGTTAGAATTTTGTTGCTTGAGAACTTGATTTGAAAATACGCAACCTTCACAGGCTTTATTGTATTTACTCATGTGAGATTGAAAATCCTTAAACTTCTTATGGGCGTATGCAGAGCTGATCTTGTAGTCTAATTCTCTAATATTTGTGAAGCTGTAACTAATATCACAGGGAGTTAAGCTACCATCATAATAGATTGTTAAGTTATTTCTATATAGCTGACAGTTATTGGCCGTTAAGTTACCTGGGTTCTTGATATACTCTCTTAGCATAGAATCATTTAATGATGGCTTAAAGATAATAGGGGTTTTTTGCTTTCTATTGAGGTCTTTGATTTCATTAAACTTTAATAAAATATCAGAAGGTGATTTAAAGCTGAATGTATTCCCTTGCTGAAGCTTCGGGTCATGAAAGTCTGACTTAAAGAGTCTTCCTCCACGAGCTTCGTTTTGAAATGGGAGATTAACCGTAATAATGTCAGGACTTATCTTAGTATCTATGAATTTGATGAGCGGGAATAATATCCTCACGGTTTTCATCCAAAAGCATTGTTTTGACATTAATCAGGAGCTTCTTCTTGGCTTGTTTAGATCTTGTCTGAAGTTCTTTGATAAACTCAGTTGTTCTTTGAAAGGCCTTTGAACTACCTCTCAGTTCATTATGAAGTTCTTCTTTTCCATCTAAAGAGATAAGAATGTACTCAATGCTACTTTCTATGATGGTCTTGAAAATATGGTCGTTATAAAGAGTTCCATTCGTAGTCACAGAACATTTAAAACCTAGGCGCTTAAGAAGCAAGAGGAATTTATCAAAGTCCTTGGCCATAAATGGTTCGGCACCTGTAATATCAATAATGGTAGTTCTAGGAAGGGGAGAGAGTATCTTTTCCCATTCCTCTATGCTAAGTACACCTGTTTCTTGTTGATTAAGACCTTCTTTTAAATAACAAAATGGGCAGCTCAGATTACACTGACTCGTAATTCTAATATGCAGAACAAAAGGTGTTTGATTAAAGAAGGGAGTGTTTGCGGCAAAGAAGCTAAAAGAGTGATTTAGTATATAAAACGCTTTGTTAACTAACTTAGCTTTAAACTTGTTAAGACTCATTATATAATACTAGCGTGTATAGATTTTCTTTTCAATAGGATAAGGACGGCGATGCTTCCGCGTTTTAAATATTTTGTTTCAATTCGAGAACTTTTAACTGATTTATTTAAATTGGTTCAAAGTGATATGAGTGAAGACAAGTTGGTTGGAAGATTTGAAGCGGAAATGTCCAAAATATTCTGTCGAGATTATGTTACGACGGTTTCAAGTTATAGAATGGGTGTTTATTACTATCTGAAGTCGTTGAATCTTGAAAAGGGGAGTGAAGTTCTTCTTACACCTATCACAATACCTGATCTGATAAATGTCATTCTATTGTTGGAGTTAAAACCAGTATTTGTTGATATGGATGAAGAGACACACTCTATCTGTATAAATGACTTAATAAAGAAATATAATGATAAATCGAAGGTTCTTATTCTGACATACCTCTCTGGTATAGTTTCTAAATCAGATGAACTAATAAGCTTTACACAAGAGAAAGATCTTAAAGTAATTGAAGATATATCTCAGGCTTATGGCTCAAAACTAGGAAATGGAGATGATCCCTATTTTGGTGATATTCAGGTTGGGTCTTTGAGTTCTGGCAAGATTATTTCTACTTATACTGGTGGAGTTGTCCTCAGTCATGAGGAAGAGACAATTCAACGTATCATTTCCCTCAAAGAAAATGAGCAGCTTGATCCTCCTAAAAAGAGATTTTTACTTTGAGTCTTTTTTCAAATTTAAAGATAAGTATTGCGACCTCAAAATTTAGTTTTTCCTTTTGTCTATGGACTATTCTGGGTTATGTGGCGTATTTATCCCGAGTTTATGCAATCGATAGCAAAGTCTAAGATGTATACAAGATCTGAGGAACAAGATATTTTCTTCGATGATTATCCAATAAGAAGAAAGTCTATTCCTAAAGGATGGAAGACAAAGCTCTGTTCTTGGCAAGTATTTGCTGGTATCAGATCTATAAAGAAAATGAGAAAAGGGCAGATTGAAAGAGAAAGACTTGGACGTCTACTACTAGAGAATCTAGAAGAGGCAGTTCTAAGAAGAATTCCCAAATATGCACAAGAGGAAAACTTCAACTTCTACCACTTACCTTTTAAAGTTGAGCAAGATAGAGAAATTGAACTAAGGGAACTCTTCGATCTAGGTATCGATTCAGAAGGTTATGGCCTAAATCTTTGCAATGAAGAAGCTATTTTTGAAGAATTCTATGAAGAGTTAAAAGGTGCAACGAGAGTGAAGTATAAATCGGTTTTTATCCCACTTCACGAGTCTTACAGTGAAAGGGCAATACTTAAGATGGCAAAGAGTCTTAATTCATTAGTTACAAGAAAGAAGGTGGTTTCATGTTAAATAGAATGAAAACGAAACTAATGAACCCTTTATTTTCTTTTAAATGAAACCTACTGTGCCATCAGTTCCAGCTTTCCTAATTCATTGGGAGCGAATCCACTTGTCTTAAAAATTAGAATTACGAGTAAGTAGTAACTTGAGCTGCCCATTTTGCTATCTACAAAGACGGTCTTAATCAAGAGGAGAAGGATCATCTAAGCTTAGAAGAGTGGGAGAAAGTATTATCAAAGCTTCCAAAACATACAATTATAGATATTACGGGCGCAGAACCTATTGCTTATAGTAATTTCATTCCTTTCACAAGATTACTCAAGAAACTCGGACTTAGATATTCAATTACAACGAATGGAACTCTTTATAATAAAGACACGGCAGATGAGCTAGTCAAGAATGGTCTGCAAGTTCTAATGGTTTCTCTTGATGGATTAGAAGATACACATAATAAATTAAGAGGAAATTCAAAAGCTTTTTCTAGGACGATGGAGTTTTTGAAAAGGATTGAAGAAGCAAAGAAGAAATATAATTCTAAAACTCCTCTCATTAATATTAAATCAACAGTATTAGATGAAAATCATACTGAATTAGTACCTTTGATGAACTTCTGTCACTCTAAGATCAATGTTGATGTTTTTACCTTTACTTTTCTCTTCCAGAATAGAGCGAGAGGAGGAATGGAGCTATTGGAAGACTTTTCTAGCGAAGAGTTCAACACCGGAAACTATGCTGAGTATATTAATATTGAAGATGTCACAAAAACTGTGTGTGAAATAGAAAGAATTAAGTCCAAGTTTCCATTTCCGATCGTTTATAAGCCGAGAATGAAATTCGCTGATGTACTTCGTTATATAAAAAATCCAAGTTCTTTGAATGTAGACAGCTGTCCTCAGTATAAGAATAATCTGACTTTATATTTTAATGGTGACCTTGCCCCTTGCGATATCGGTCTTAAAGTAGGAAATATTAGAGACTATGACTATCGTTTTCAGAAAGTCTATCAGTCAGAAAGTTTTAAGTCTTTTTCAAATGAAATGCATTCAGGACACAAAGCTTGTCAGGGATGCTGTGCCGGTTGCCACAAGTAACTACTTCGTCTTTAAAAGGATTTGTAACATCTCTTGGATTTGTATAGTGAGATGTTCAAGTGAATGTATCCTAAAGAGGCTTTTGAATAAGTAGCGCGGGTTAAAGTAGAAGTCTTTGACGGCTTGATTTCTTAAATTAAGAATTTCTTCTCCCGTTAAGACTCCATTGCTCAATACCTTATGATAGCCGAATGAATCAAAGTGGTTCTCTTCACCAGGGGCTATTCTTCCATCCTTCTTGGCCTCTTCCCTTAGCGATGAACCGGCCAGGGGCGCAGCTATATTGAATGAAGCGTAATCAATGTTAAGCTCTTTAGAGAGTTTTATCGTCTTATGAATATCTTCCCTCGTTTCATTCGGCAGACCAATGATAAAGTCTCCACAGATATCAATTCCAATTTTTTTAGCATGTTTTAAAAGAGCATAGAAACGATCTTCTTTCATATGGCGTCCATACTTCTTAAGACTTTTAAAATTATGGCTCTCTATTCCTATGATTAATGTGTGGCACCCAGACTGCCTCATGAGCTCTAAAAGCTCTGGGTCATACTGATTCGGATGAAAGTAAGTACTCCAACTGAAGTTGTATTTTCGACTTATCATTCCTTTCAGTAACTCAATAGTATTACTTCTCGGTAACCCGAATGATCTATCTCCCATGTAAATTTCTTTGAGACCACTTGATTTTATATTATCTAACTCACTAAGTATTTCTTCATAAGGGCGATAAATATTAGGAAATTTTGCAACAACACAATAACTACATGAGTAAGGGCAACCCCAGGCCGTAAAGACTGTCGTGTATTTGAAATGTCTAGAGAAAGGCCATTTATAATTTTTCAAAAGAAAGCGGTGGTGTTTAGGATAGTTAATTGAGACTTGCTTTGGTTTTTTGAGATCACTTCTCGAGTAAGTATTTTCGGAGACAAAACCAGCTTCAGAAATCCAATCGTCAAATCTTGCACTGTCTAGTGTCTCAACAGAGATTTCTAATGGATTTGAAAAAACTCCATTTGCATATTTTTTGATTAGCTCGATCGTATTTTTATCTATAAAGGCATCGCCGAAAACAAAAATGGCTTTTTGTGGATAACGTTCTCTAAGATGTCTAAGGAAGTTAAAGTCCTCGGACCAATTTGTGTCGGCCATAGCGACAATAAAGTAATTTGCCTGTCTTTGATCAATGAAACTCATCGTCTGTTGAAAATTTAGGTTTTCAGCGATGGCATCAATTAGCTCAAACTCTTCATCTTCAAAATGCGAAGAGAGAAGGAGGAAATCATATGGTTGATATAAATAGTCGCCCTTTGACTCTGTTGCACAGTCAAAGTTCCTGATCAATTTTCTCCCTTTTTCCGAAGGAGGATTGATGAAAATAGTCTTAATCATTGATTTCTTCACAGTCTTAATAATAACAAATAATTAGGAAGTTAAGGGGGAAAATGTCAAAAAATAATTGGCAAGTTTTGATAATTGCAACTCATCATATTTATGGTGATTTATATCACTTACGTAAAATCTTGCACTTATAATTTGATTCTATGTTAAAATTTTTTAAGATAATTTTTATTTTGAACGTATATATGGAGTGAGTGATGAAGAAGGAATGTTTCGTTGTTGGAGCAATGTTAGCACCTGTACTTCTAACATCTTGTGTAAAAGATAAGTTGGATTCTAAAAGTACTGAACATGTTAGTAAAAGTTCTGAGTATGTTGCAGGATCAATGGAGTATCATGTTGCAGAAGATGTTGCTAAGAAGATGCTTGATGAACTAATGAATAATGCCAAAATTAAGAGACCAACTTTGGATACGATTGCTCATTTTAATGGTGGGACTGCAAAGAATGAGTCAAAGGAAAATCCTGATCTTCCTTGTCTTGCAGATGAACAGCAATTTAATGAGATTCAAGTTGAGTTGATCAATAAATGGCGTCGTTCATGGCAAGAAAAGAATGTTTCTGTCTTTGAAGAAACTCTCGCAGATAAGTCTCTATCAGCTAACTTTCCAAAGAAGTTTGTCGACTCGCCATCTAGAGTTAATAAAAATATTTCAAAGTTTGACTGGGAGTCTGCTGATAAGGGAACTTTCTCACAGTACTTAGCAAACTTTAAGCATATTGAGGATATTGATCTTGTTACAATGAAGATTAATTCACCAAGATCATTTAGAGATAATAAGCTTGATATGGTCAAGGCTCAACTTCAGATGCACTTTGATCTAAGAGGTATTGGTGTTGATGGTAAGAGAAGACACGATAGAGGGCCTCTTGCGGTTAGTGTTGAAAAAATTAATGGGACATGGAAGATTACAGATATCAAAAACTGGGGTATCGAAACGCTAGTTTCAAATAAGGTAACTTTTGAAGATATTACGAGACTTTCACAAGTTGATAAGATCCCTCAATACCAAAGACTAGAGGCCATTAGACGTGGTGGTTATGCTGTAGCAATAGGTGATTATAACGGCGATGGTATTAATGATATGTATGTTGGTGCCCATGGACCATCTAAGCTTCTTATGGGAAATAAAGATGGAACATTTATGAGGCTAAAAACAGTGGAATCAATGAGGATACGCTTGTAAAGACAGCTGTATTTGCTGACTTAAATAACGATAATAAGAAAGACCTTCTACTTATTCGTTTCTCTGGATACACGAGAGAGGAAAATGAGAACTTAAGAAGTGATATCATTATTTACAAGAATAAGGACGGTAAGTCTTTTGAAAGAGTCGGGAAAATTCTTGGTGATACTGTTCTAAATGAAACAGCAATGCCTGCAGCGGTCGCTGATTTTAATAATGATGGGCTATTAGATTTCTATGTTGGATACCCTGGAAATAAAGACTTTACAGTTGTTGGTAAGATTACTGGTAGAGAGAAAATTAAAGAGCAAGGTGTCTATATCAATAAAGGTAATTTCACATTCTTAACGAAAGAAAAGATGGTGGATTACAATAATAGAAAGTTTGATAAAGTGACTCGTCATCAACAAATCTTTCCTCACTCTTCAGTGGCATTTGATTTTGATCAAGATGGTGATGTGGATATCGTAGTAATTGACGATAGAGGAAATATTTCTCCGGCTTATCAAAATGATGGTAAGGGTAACTTTATTCAAGCTGAACGTCATATTGGTATGATGAATAAAGGCTTTGGTATGGGATTGGCCGCAGCTGATATTGATAATGATGGTCGTTTAGATATGGTCCTAACTAATGTTAATTTCAATGCAAAATATAGAATTGATCAGTCTTGTCGAGCAAACTGGGATGATGAGGTTTTTGGGAACTTTGATCATGGTCTGAAGCTTTATAAAGGACTTAAGAAAGGTGTTTTCTCTGAAGCGACGGGAAAAATGGGGCTGGATTTTGCTGGTCAAGGTTTAGCTGGTGTTGAGTTCCTAGATTATGATAACGATGGATATCAAGATCTTTATGTAGCCAACGGACTTTGGAGTGGTGATGATAAGGATGAAGATTTGACAAATATTTTTTCTAGATCATATTTTGCAGACCAAGAACGAGTAATTCGTTCACATAGAGGAGCAAGACCTCAGTCTGAAGTGATGGATATCCTTTCAGGTTTTAAAGGAAGTATTGTCGGTAAGAATAAGAAATCGAGGCTTTCTCTAGCTGGTTTCCAAAGAAATAGACTCTTCAGAAATAATGGAGATGGAACATTTATTGAAGTTGGTTACCTTGAGGGTGTTGATTCAATTGCTGATGGTTATATTATTGCTAAATCAGATTATGATAATGACGGTGATGTGGACCTTGTTTTAAGAAATGGAGATCCTGGAACAGGAGATGTTTCTTTTGAGCCAGTACAAGTTTATAAGAATAATAATGGTGGGAAGTCTGTAAGAGTAAAACTTGTCGGAACGAAATCAAATAGAGATGCTATTGGTTCTGAGGTTATTGTGAAAACTAAAGACACTCAGCAAGTACAACAGATGATCGCTAATAACGGGACAGCTCAGTCGGAAACAGTTCTTCACTTTGGATTAGGTGAAGCAAAACTAGCTAAAGAAATTATCGTAAAATGGCCAAGTGGTAAAAAGACGACACTTAAAAACGTAAAGCCAGGCGTGATTACGATTAAAGAAAATTTCATGAGTGATATAGCCTCTTCAGGGCTTTAAAATAATGCCTGCTCTTCGGAGCAGGCTATTTCGAAGGTTCTTTCTTGTTAAAGAAATCTTATCTCTTCCTAAAAATATTTATCCCCGTTCTTTTTATTACCGTACTGTGTTTAGATGCTTATCATTACGAAGATGGGATTTACTATTATCTCTCACAGTCAATTCTTAAGGACTTGGATTATAACTTAGTTAATCAAATTCCAGCCGATGCAAGTTGGTTAGTCACTAAGCAGTATTACCATCCTTCTCATCACTCTGAGATACAAACCCCAGTTATTGTCTTCTTTTCAATTGTAGAGAGAATGATTGGTGCTATTTTTTCTCACTCAGTTGTCGTCGATGGAATACTAGCGGGTCATTTGATTAGTTTTATCAGTCTATGTGCGGCTTTTCTTTATATGCAGTTATTTTTGAAAGAGGAAAAGTTAGAAATTCAGGGGAGTGAGTTTATCTTCTTTGTGTTTTCTAGTGTGACCTTTCTACTTTTCTTTTTTCACAGTAAATGTCATTGAGATATTTACTTTTCCGATAAGTGCTTATTGTCTCTATAGTGTTGCCAAATTGAGGAATGGAAATCCCGTAAATACTTTCTTGTTTGGCGTATTCTCTATGCTTTTGTTAACTTCTAAGATGACCTATGCTCCACTTGTTCTAACTGGAGTAGCTTATTTTTGTTATAAGAAAGTTGAGTTGAAAAAACTTTTTCTTGGTCTTCTAATTGTTCTAATTCCTTTTCTTGTTAATCAGAAGATTCAGTATGGTGAAATTTTCTATTTCGGGGCTTATTTTTCTAGGAATGTTGCTACTTATAATTGGTTAAATTTTGTGACAACCTTGAGACAGGGATATTTCGGTGAAGGGGGATTATTCTATTCTAACCCAGTGTTTCTTTTAGCAATTATTTTCTTTAGTCGTTATATTTATCAAAAGGTAAGAAGAAGTGAATTTGGCATTGTTGAGTTCATTCTCACTTCATGGTTGGGGCTTGGTTTATTTCAGACTTTATTTATCACAGGACCTGTTTTTGAAGATCATCTTGTTGGAAGAATATTCTTAACAACACTTCCTGTCTTGGTTTTTGGCTTTGCTTTAACTATTGAGAAATTTAGTTCAAGATTGTCATTTAAAGCAGTCTCTTCACTAGTTCTTCTTTTTTGGCAAACTTATGTGACATTTAGCTATATGGCTATCTCACGAATTGGCCATTACAAGTATGCTGAGCAAAAACAAGTTGGCTGGAATGTTGTATCGGAATTTTTGAGAACTCTTCTTCACAGTAATTTTGATGCTTTTTCAAAGAATGTATTCTTTGTCGTCTCTTTTGCACTACTCATTACAGGGCTCTGTATTCTTCTTGTAAAGTCTAAGATATTATTTCTAATGATCTATAAGAGGCTTATTTTGGCTTCTGTTGTGCTCCTTTGTGCTTACTGTGTTGGTAATTTTATCGCTGGAACTCGTTTAATGAAGGATGTTGAGAGTGATCCTTTAGCTTATCAGAATAAAGTTATAGGGCTAAATCCTGATGCTTATATGTTTGTCTATGTTCTCGATATATTTGAAACACAATATAGGAATTCAAAGTCAGAAGAAATGAAGACACTAATAGAGAGAAAGAGGAATGATTACTTCCTGAGGGTAAAGAATAAGTTTGAGCAGAAGAATTCAGAGTTCGAAAAGATGCTAAATGATA
>NZ_AUNJ01000389.1 GCF_000447775.1 Bacteriovorax sp. DB6_IX | reverse complement strand
ATGAATTACAAAAATTTTCTTGATCATGATAATTCTGACAAAGGTTTGAAAAGTATGATCTTTGAAGTTCATTAAACTCTGTTAAGTATGAGTTTCTCTCCCTTCTAAGAGCATTAATTTTTGATCTTTCCGATAGATTCAGTTCGGGGTTATTCTTTAAGAAGGCTTCGGCCTTATTGGCGATACTTATTTTTTGTAGAGATCGCACAAATAATGCTCAGTATTTATATTGAATTGCCATTTCTTCCATTGTTCCTTGCACTGGTCTTTATCTTTTGGAAGCGCCGGAGTTATTTTTTCAAGAGTCTTCTTAATTCTCTTAGGCTCAAAGAAGTCTCTTTGTTGAAAAGAGAGCTTACAGTTTTCTTTTGTATAATTTTGAAGAAAGAGAGTTGTTGGAATAATGGCCTTTTCTCTTTTCCCGTCAGTCTCAATATAGACTTCAACATTATCTAAGGGATTATTCTTAAGATACAAAACATTATGATTTAAGAAAGTATAAATAGAGCAGTTATTATTAAGAAAGAGTTTGAGGCTATTCTCAGGGCTATAGAAAATAATCTCTTTTATTTGCTCAGGAGTTAGCTCAACTTTGGCGTTGGCACCTATGATTTGTTTCTTTTGAGTCTTCTTATTTAAGAGTTTGGCATCATTGACTTTAACAAGTGATTCGAGTTTTTGAATGAAACCGTAGTCAGGGGAATGATTTGAAGAAGGCCAGGCCACTTGGGCCTGACCTAATATAACTAAACTAGTCGATAGTTTTAGCAAGAATTGATGCAACGTCTTCAATTTCAAGGTTTTCTGTTCCTGTTTTTTCGCTGATTCCACCTTTAAAGTTAATCATACAGAAAGAACAGGCCGTCGCCAACTTCTCAACCTTTTTCTCACCAACATGAGCAAGTCTTTCTCCGGCAAGGTCTTTACCAGCTTCAACTTCGTACCACATATTTCCACCACCCATACCGCAGCATAGGGCCGTGTCTTTATTCTTATCCATTTCTTTGATCTGAACACCAGAAGCTTCAAGGATTTCTCTAGGTGCGTTATATTCACCATGATGACGTCCAAGATAGCATGGATCGTGGAATGAGAGATTCTCATCAACCTTTTTCTCTGGCTTAAGTTTTCCAGATCTCAGTAGGTCTGCAAGAAGTTCAGTGTGGTGTACTGTCTCAAATTCTCCATCTTCAAATTTTGCATATTCTTTACCAATTGTATGAAGACAGTGAGGACAGTGAGTTACAACTTTTCCAAAGTCATATTGTCTCATATTGGCAATGTTTTCGATGGCAATTTCATAGAATGAGTACTCATCACCAAATCTTCTGATTGGGTCACCATTACATTTCTCTGTTTTACCCATAACTGCAAAGCTAACACCGGCTTTCTTAAGAAGCTTAACAGTGTCTTGAACAACCTTTTGGTTAGAAGCATC
>NZ_AUNJ01000388.1 GCF_000447775.1 Bacteriovorax sp. DB6_IX | reverse complement strand
AAGCTCATCATCAGAGAAGGCCTGGTTCCCTAGGAAAGTAACTTTCTTAACTCGAACCTTATCAAATTCTTTGATCTTAAAATAAGATCCACGTTTCTTGATTACTTTTTTAAGAGTGTAATCAACAGAGGCCAGGTAGAACCCCTTTCCTCGTATTGCTTTAAGATTGACTTAACATCAGACTTGATTGTGTTTACGTCAAGGATCGCATACTCACGAGACTTGATTTGAGAAGTCAGGTCATCACGATCGATCTCGTCATTTCCTTGGAAAACAATTTTTGCGATAATTGGCTTTTCAACGACCTTAAAGACCAGGTTATTTCCTTGCCTATGGGCTTCAACCGATTCGAAATACTTAAGACGATAAATTTTTTGAATATCACGCTTAAGGATATAATTCGTCAGAGTCATTCCCTTGCGGGCAGAAATCTTTTCAAGCACAGCTTCGCGCTCTACTTTTTTAAGACCATCTATAACGATATCTTTGATTTTAAATAGACTCTTTTCAGGTCCAATTTCTCCTGCCGCAGCAAAAGAAAATAGGATAATGCAAAATATATTGATAAAACTCTTCCAAGAGTTACTCATCTAAACTCCATGATTAGGAATTGTATCCAAGTGGATAAAAATACTCTAGTAATGAAAAATATCAATATTCACACGATCTTACAAAGAATTTATCTAGCGCTACGCATCTTAAAATTATTGAGAAAGCACCCCGTCAACCATATGATAGACAGTTTTGAAGTGCGTAGAGACCTCTTCGTCATGAGTCACAACCAAAAGAGTTGTCCCCTGTTTTTCAGAAAGCTCCAAGAGTAGCTCTGTCACGATCTCTGAGTTCGCCGAATCGAGATTCCCCGTTGGTTCATCACAGAGCAGTAGAGATGGTTTCATTGAGAGGGCACGAATGAGATTAATTCGTTGCTGCTGTCCGCCAGAAATTTCAAAAGGAAACTTTTTAAGACACTCCTCAACTCCAAGACGCTTCGCAAGATTTCTAGCATAGGCCTCAATCTCGGCCACATTCTTCTTTCCAAGTCTTGCAGGGAGAAGAATATTTTCAAGATTACTTAATGAAGATAAGAGAAAATGAAATTGAAAGACAAATCCCACCTCTTCATTGCGATAGCTTGCCAATTGATCATCATTCATTCTCGTCAGGTCATGCTGCCCCACATGAATTTTACCGCCACTTAATCTTTCCAGTCCGCCAACAATATAGAGAAAAGTTGACTTCCCTGATCCGGAGGCTCCCTTAATGACACATTTGCTTCCAGACTCAAGGTGAAAATTCACTTTATTGAGAACATGATTCTTACCAAATGTTTTAGTCACATCAACAGCATCAATAAATGACATTATGAAAACTCCTCTCTTAGCCCTGAGGCCAATGACTTGGAAACAAAGAGTCTCAGAACAAGCCATGTTAAAAATTGGATGACTAAGAAAGATAAAAAAGTCACCACAAAGAGATCAATCATTGAAAGATGGACCTCTATTCTTCCAAGATGGTAAACATCTTTTGGAAGTGCGAATATATCCCAGTTTCCTAGGGCGTAGTTAAATAGCTGAACAAATCCTAAGGCCACAATAATTGAAACAAACCAAATAAAGAAGTTTTGAAGTAGCCAAAGCTTTCTAAACTTTCTTGGAGAGAGTCCAATTGAAAAGAGTAAAAAGATTTCTTTTGATTTCTTTTGCTTAGAATAAACAATAAAGGCCAAGCAATTAAATATTGCAATCACAACCACAACTGATAGAACAATAGAAATCATCGTTTTCTCATATTCAACAGCATCAATAAAACTTTTAAACTCGGCCCAATAAGGCATAACATTATACTCATAGACGAAAATAGAACGAAGATTATCGACAACATCAACAATCTTCCAATAGCTCGTCATATCCTCTTTAACTTTTAAATTTGCCACATTAGCAAGCCCCTCAACACCGATAAAGCGTTGCACATCAGAGCGATTGGCATAGACAAAGCGATCATTGAACTTATGCATATTAAAGTTAATGATCTCCCTAATTTTTAGGCTGGCATTACTTGGAAGATACTTGTCCCCACTCCTTCCGGCCGCAAAAGACAGGGAGATATCCTCTCCAACTTTAAGACCGAGGTTTTCTGCGAGAGAACTTCCGATAACAACTTCACCAGAAGCTGGTGGTGTAAATGATTTATTAATATCTGCAAAGCTTGAATCAACTCCAAGGACAAAGACAGCTTTTCCCTTGGTATTGTGTATGGCAAAACTTTGCGTCCTTACAAGGAATGAGATTTTATCTATTCCTACTTGGTCTAGCCCTTCAAAGTCAGAACTATGGGGGCTAAAAAAACCCTTCTGACTTGTGAGAACGATCTCTCCATGTCCTAAGTTAAGAGACTCCCTTAATTTCTTAGTGAAGCCATCCATAAGACCGAGAGTACTGAGAATAATTGAGAGTGAAAAAGAGAGCCCAAGTATTGTCGCAAGGACAAAGAGTCTTGAAGACTTATCTCTGAAAAAGAGTAAGTTAAAGTCTTTAAAGAGGGCCAAAAAGTTCACTAAGCTTCTTCCTCACTACTTACAGACCATCTTAAATAGGCGTCCATAAATCCGTCGAGATCCCCATCGAGAACCCTTTCGGCCTGTGCCATTTCAAAATTTGTTCTGTGGTCTTTAACCATTTTATACGGGTGAAGAACATAAGAGCGAATCTGAGCTCCCCAAGCAATATCTTTTTTCTGGGCCTCTGCTTCATTGTCCGCTTCTCTTCTCTTCTCAAGCTCTTGCTCATAAAGACGCGACCTAAGGACTTTCATGGCCTGAGCCTTGTTTTGCAACTGGCTTCTCTCATTCTGACAAGTCACGACAGTATTTGTCGGAAGGTGGGTAATACGAACAGCAGAGTCAGTTGTGTTTACCGACTGTCCACCTGCACCACCAGAGCGATAAACATCAATTTTTAAATCTTTATCATTAATTTCAATTTCAATATCATCATCAATTTCAGGTGAAACATAGAGAGAGGCAAATGAGGTATGTCTTCTATTGGCCGAGTCAAAAGGAGAAATTCTTACTAATCGATGAACTCCTGATTCAGACTTGAGATTTCCATAGGCGTAGTTACCTTCAATAGTTACTGTTGCAGACTTAATACCTGCAGAGTCACCATCTTGAACATCTAGGACCTGATATTTAAAACCTTTTTGTTCGGCCCATCTTGTAATCATTCTAAAGAGCATACTTGCCCAGTCACAAGATTCTGTTCCACCTGCACCGGCATTAATCATAACAACGGCATTATTTGGATCAGCTTCTCCAGAGAGTAAAACTTTTAGCTCGGCCTTATTGAATCCATCAATAAAGTCTTCAAAGACCTTAATCGCACTCTCAGCAGATTCTTCATCCCCTTCGCTTGCGTATTCATCTAAAATTTCAAATTCTTCGTAGAGTTCTTGAAGGGCCGTGTAAGTGTTATATACCTCTAGAAGGAGGTTCTTTTCTTTTTGGACTTTAGTAGCATTAGTTGAGTCATCCCAAAAACCAGGCATGGCCTCGAGTTCAGAGATTTCGTCTAGGCGATGTTTCTTCTTTTCGATGTCAAAGTGACCTCCTCAGATTAGTCATCTTTTCTTCATATGCCTTCATTTCAGATCTCTTCTCAGAGAGTTGAATTCCTAATTTCTCATCCATTACTTATGCCTTTTTTCTTTGATTTCTAATTCTATCAAGAAGCTTCTTCTCGTGGGCCTGCATAATCTCTTCTTCTTTATCAGATATCTCATGATCCCATCCCTGAAGATGAAGAAAACCATGTATGAGTAAGTGAATCACTTCTTGCTCTACTGCTAATTTAAATTCTTTAGCTTGTTTAATGGCCACATCACGGCTGATGATAATATCACCAATATGCACCGGTCCAGGAAAAACGAATTCATCACTTTCAGCACGAAGGGATTCGAAAACAGGAAAAGAAAGAACATCAGTTGTCTTATTCTTACCTCTAAAATCATTATTGAGAGTTCTCATTTTCCTATCACCACAGAAATGAACATCCAGTTCAATTTTATCCTGCTGAGACTTATTAATAAGAGTTTCCTTAGAGTAAATGAATTTCTCCATGACCTCTAAAGAGTCCTCAATAATTTTCACAGACTTTGCCCATCCCCATTTCGGTGTTCGTGCATTGTCGTGAAGTGTCACATGAAAGTTTTTATGTTGAATCTGTTTTCTTCTCATCATCAAGCTTGTTATAATTAGTTTAAATTGAGTATCTACCATACCATAATATGCTGCGGAGTAAAAATGTCATTAAAAGAATTTGAAAGACTAAATGAAGTTGTCACCAAATTAAGAGACCCAGAAAATGGTTGCCCATGGGACCTCGAGCAGACGCATCGCACATTATTAAAATACTTGATGGAAGAATCATATGAATTCATGCATGCTGTTGAAGAAGATGATACAGACCAGATGGAAGATGAGCTCGGAGATGTTCTCCTTCAAGTCGTACTTCACTCTGTCATTGCAAAGCAAGCTGGTAAATTTGATATTGAAAGCGTCTCAAAGAGAATTGCCGATAAGATGGTAAGACGTCATCCCCACGTTTTTGGAGATATTCAAACTAAGGATGTCGATCAAATAAAGAAGAATTGGGAAGAAATTAAAAGTGAAGAAAGAGCAGCAAAAGCTGACTCTAAACCGGCATACGAAATAGATAAGGACCTTCTTGCTTTCCCTGCACTGACATCTTCTGCAAAGATTGGAAAGAAAACAGGAAAGATCAACTTTGATTGGGAAGATGCAACTCAAGTAGTTTATAAAGTTGAAGAAGAGTGGCAAGAACTTAAAGAGGAACTTGCTCCTTTTCCAAAATTTAACCATGAAAGAGTTAAAGAAGAACTTGGAGACTTCCTATTCTCTGTAGCTCAACTTGCCAGACACCTAAAAATAGATCCAGAAGTTGCCCTTCGCGATGCCAATGTAAAATTTAAGAATCGCTTTAATCAAGTTGAAGATATGGCGAAAGAAAGAGGAATTGCACTTAGAGAAAGTTCTCAATCTGAGCTTGAACATCTCTGGCAAGAAGTTAAATATAACGAGAAGAAACAAAGTGATAGTGAGTAATGTTTACTCTTAAACAACAATTTATTTCAAAGACACCCGAGTCCCGATTATATCAAGTCGACTGTCCAGTCATAGGCCTAACAGGTGGAATAGCGACAGGGAAATCAACGGTCAGTAAAATTTTAGAAGATAAGGGTCTTGCCGTAATTTGTGCCGATAAACTAGTTAAAGAAGTTTATCAGTCCCAAAAAACAATTGATCATCTTAAGAGTCACTACCCTAGCGTTCTTAAAGCGAAAGAAATTGATTTTTCAAAATTAAGAGAGCTCTTCTTTGGAGACAAAAAGATTCAAGAAGATGTAGAGAAACTTATCTACTCTCAAATGCCAGAAACATTTCTGAAGAAGTATCATAGTTTTAAAGACCCACAGATTCTTATCTATGATGTTCCCCTTCTCTTTGAAAAGGGTTTAGATAAGCTTGTCGATGTGACGGTTACGGTCTATTGCCCAGTTGAGGTGCAACTTGAAAGGTTGATTATAAGGGATGGGATTTCTGAAGAATTGGCGAGGAATATTATTTCTAAGCAAATGCCAATTGATGAGAAGGCCAAGAAATCCGATATTATTATCGACAACTCTCAAAAACAGCCAAATCTGGTCCACTTTTTAAACTGCTTCCTTTAAATGGGGTTCAGTCCACCCAAATAATCCAAATTATAGAAACAAATAAAGATATCGATATGCGCTTGCAGCATATCGACTCTCTTTGTTGAGCACCAACTCTTTCTGATAAGTCTATTGATATGAGCACGAAACATCGCGCATGTATGATTCAGTGTAAAAAGTGGGTCGAAGTGCTGGCGCTTGAGTTCTCCTTGTCCTGCCACACAAGATCTTCCTCCTTTGTAGCGTTTGTGCTCTTGTGAGGAAAAATATTTTGCGACGATTTTTGGATATGTATTATGCTCATCAGATTCAATCAAAGCATCTCTATCAATCGTTCGATATATTTTTCCCATCAAACGATTGAGCCCTCGCTCATGGTGATTTTCTCGATAACCGTATTTCTTCTTTGATTTCTTGGCGAGATGACCAAAGGCGGGAATCCTTGAAACCTCCGCTCCAAGGATAAAGCGACGTTTCTTGTCTACTGCAAGACTTACACTTAGAGGCTTCATCTTGGTATGCTCTAAAGTTATCAGATCATCAAATTGCATATTTTGAACTTGAGACTTCTCTAGTTTTTTCAAAAACTTTCTCTGCCTTCTACGTGATTTTTCCGCTAGGTACTGAACTTTTCTTGCGACTGTTTTGTAGTTGATATTGAGTTCGCGAGAAATACTTCTCATGGAGGAGCGATCACAGAGCATGCGATAAATTCGGTGATTCACACGTCGCTTCTTTTGATACCTTTCAAAACTGAAAGTCGCTCGAGAGAATTTCTTTCCACAGACTTTGCATCTGAATCGCTGAATTTTTCGAGAGTCACAGGCTCGTTTGTAGCGGCCATCTTTGATGACAAGCTTGTTTTTAGTGGAAGAATTACAGGTAGAAATTGGGCAGTTATAAATCATAACTGCTTTATGCAAGTTGAATATTTTTAGCTTTGGGTATCTATTGGAAATAACAAGGAGCTCTCAAGCCCCTTGTCTATATTTGATTAGTTTTGAATATTATTTAGCACCAATGAAGTGGAGCAGTTTAGAACTATTTTAAGTAATCGGTAATTGTTGCACCAATGATCGCAGGAAACCCAATTAATACGACTCGTTTAACAGCGACAATGGTTGAGGTT
>NZ_AUNJ01000387.1 GCF_000447775.1 Bacteriovorax sp. DB6_IX | reverse complement strand
TTTTAAAATTATCGATTCTGGTGAAGGTATCCCAGTAGAAAAGGCCAACCAGATTTTCACTCCACTCTTTACAACAAAGGACTTTGGTAAAGGTTCAGGTTTAGGATTAAGTCTATCTGGAATGTTAGCAAAGAAAAATGATGCCCTATTGATCTACGATAAACAAGCTAAACACACGACATTTGTCATTAAGTGTAAAATTATAAAATCAGAGACTCTTAAATTAGCTGCATAAAAAAGCCACGAATAATCGTGGCCCTTTCATATTATCAATATAATTTTTTCTAACAAATTTGTGGATGAAGCTTGAGAATTTCTTCTTTAAGATAATTGAAATCAATTGGCTTAGTCAGATAATCTAGAGCACCACCATCTTCAGCATCTTTACGATATTGCTCATTATCATATGCCGTCATCATAAACACATCAATTTGAGGGTACTTCTTTTTAACTGTTCTTAGGAGTTCTAGACCATCCATACCAGGCATATTGATATCGCTAAGAATAAGAATGATATCTTTCCCCTCTTCTACAGAGAGCTTATCTAAAGCTTGAGATGCATCAGGAGTAAAAGAAAGTCTAACCTTTCCTTCTTTTATCCATTTCCTAAAAAATGACTTAAATAAAAACTCTGTATCAGTCTCATCATCAACTAATAAAATATGAATCGTAACCATTAATAATTTCTCCTAATTTTCTAACTCTAACATGAGATCAATGATTAGAAAATTAATATATGTCCTCGTTTATTAAACAATCTTTCTTTTTTCTAAAGGTTAAATTTAGATTAGAACTTTAACCCTTGATCATAAAACTTACATTAATCACAAGCTTGTTTAACTATTTTTGAATTTGGCTTAAAACAAAAGTGAATATGATTATCATGAATCCCCTTCGAATCTCGCAAAACCCTCTTTGACGCCTTAATTTTACGGTCATTGAAAATAACCGGATCTGCACCAGCTTTGAATAGAGCATTGATGAACTTGGTCGTTCTCTCTCTAGAGTAAGCACGACTCCTGTAAGTCAGGCCGTTAGAATAATCTCCAACCACATCTGTTCGCAATGGGCGTACATCAATACACATTCCAGTCCAATGACTCACATGAACGTTCCAATTCTTGTGATGATACATATTTCCAATTTGTACTAAACATCCTGGATTGTCTTCATCACAATTTTTATTAAATTCTTCGAGTGCTGATAAAAAAGCACACTGAGTTGCAGGTAAAAGATAGGCATCTGAGTTTAATTTATCATCAGGCTTATAGTGATAAGTATTAAACGGTCCAAGCCCCTCGCTATTTAAAGGAAACTTAGAAAGAGTTGGACGAACCTCATCACTATCGGAACGCTTCCATGTTTGATGAGGAGAAAGCAATTCTAAATCTCCTACAGTGTGTCCCCAAAAACCTTGTTGGTCCCTAACCTTTCGAAGGACTGGTAACACTGAATCCGCGATATCCTTTCTTATTGGTTCAACATGGTCAAACATTCCACAACCATCAACATGCATATATTCGTTAGCAACTTCATTTCCAAATGAGTCCTTAACTTTAATTTTGTATTTATCAAAGCAAGTTTCCTCATCATCTTTTAAGCAACATCTCTCGACATTGAAAAGATCATCTGTCATATCAAAACTTAGAGACATTGAATATTGATCAATATTACCGGGAGTTTTAAAAAGTGGAGCATCCCCTTTTAAAACAAAAACATATTCCGAAACTTTTCGAAGCGATTTCTTATGAACAAACCCCTCGGTTCCTTTTTCAGCTCTTTTTAAGCCTTTGATCCCTTTCATCGTGTGAAGAAATCTTTTCTTCTGACCTCTTCCCGAAACTCCCTTAGCAGACTCTTCCCTTTTCTCAGAAGGAGTACTTATGACACGTATAGGAAGCCTATAAGAAGGGTGATCAGAATATTCAAATAACTCTGGCTCAACTTTAACAAGAGTCTCTCGTGGTAAATAATACTCTATCTTTGAGGGCTCATCTACAGAACGTAAATTCTCATAGAGTCGATCACCTTGCTTATATTCATCAGAGACATAGAAAGGAGCCTCTGTTATCTGAGCTTGAATACAACTATATTCATTCGCATTAATCGAGTTCGAAACCAGAAGTAAAATTAAGACTAATCTCCAGGCCATAACTTCACCTCTTTCTTACATTTTTTATTCTTATCAAACATAACTTCAATCTTTAACTTAGTAGCACCCTCGTCTCGAGCCTTTTGAAACTGGGTGCCAAATCCTCTCCCTATATTAGCGAAAGACTTCTTTGCTTTAACCTCTGTTGAGCTTAGAACTTTTTTATTCTTTAAGAGCATAACTTTGTAAGCTAACTCTCCTTCTGATTTCGCTCTAACTCTAAGATCAAGCATCTCATAATCATTAATATTGAGTTGAGCTGGAAGCTCTCCCCATAACTCTAGTTTTTCAACTTTTCCAGACTTCACGATAGGTATCTCTTTTAAACTCTCAAATACAATATTGTACTGGTCACAAGAAAACCCTAAAGTCGGAATAAATAAAAGTAATTTCAATAACTTCTTCATCTTAAACCTCAATGACTTCTCGGAATACAAAGTGCGTAAGATAAGAAATTGACTAGATTTTTTACAAAGAAGAAAAGAATTCACCAATACCCCACAAAAAGGCTTAAGTAATTTATAGTAAGAGTATGAAGAAATTCTCTTTAATATTATTTTCACTACTCCTTACAAAACTCTGTTTAGCGGCTCCACTATCACCTGAGCACGAAGAGAGAGTGAGAAGTATCTATAACTATATGAAAAAGAGTACTCATCAAAAGTTAGGATCCAAGAATTTGACTATGGACTTCTACAGAATTGATAACCCTAACTACTTCATGGAATCAAATTTTCATATCTTCCCTAGGCTTATTCTAGGAAAGAAGAAATATAAAATTGGAGTCAATCCGCTAATATTTGAAGAGGATATTCCAAGAGACGCTCTCTTAGGAGTTATGGCACATGAGTTAATTCACACAGAAGACTACGAGGATAAGAAGGTCCTATCTGTTGGCCTTAGACTATTGAGAAAAAAATCTAAAAGGCGCTATGAAAGGTCAACTGACCTAAGAGTTGTTTTTAAAGGATTTGGGCATCATCTCATTCAATATAAACTTTGGCAGTACTCACTTCTTACTCCAGAATCTCTCGCCAAGAAAAAGAAGGAATATCTCACTCCTTCCGAGATCAACTTTGTCAGAGATACTTTGGAAACGCTTTCCTTTGATAAAAGAGAAGCACTAAAGAAATATTGGATAAAGAAAACACCACTCAATCTGAAAGAGTTTAAGCAATCGCTTCAGCACTTTCTGAAAGATTAACTTTTATTTTTTCTGCAAATAAGAAAAGAATCAGTGAAATTACTTTCAACACAAGATAACCATAGAATGCTTTTTCAACCCCAACTATCTCGACCAGTTGTCCAAACCCCCAATGCATAAAACTTAACGAGGCACCAATAGTCGTCATAACAGATGAAAGCATTATATGTGTCTTGCTACCAAACTTTTCATTTAGCCAGTCCATGCTCACTGGGAAGATATAGGACATCGTAAACCCAACAGCACAAAGTCCTAGAGGATGAACAAAGAGTCCTATGAGAAAGCAAATAATCGAACTTGAATACCCCAAGAGAAGTAGAGTTCGGTTGTCATGCTTAAAGTTAACAAATGCAAAGAGAAGTCTTCCTGTCATTAGAGCGATAAAGAAGTAACTTAAATAGCTATTGGCCAAGACAGTTTCAAAGTTTAAGGCCCTTGATAAGTAAAGGGACAATCTACTTGAGACGACAATTTCACTTGCAACATAGAGCCCCATAAAAAGCCCAATGACTAATCTTGACGAGAGCTTAATAGGATAAGCTTTTTCAGCTTCTTTAAATGACTCTTTATGAGTGTCATGAACTCGAAATGAATAGAGAATAACTAAACCTGTTACAATAGAAATATATTGAAAGAACTCAATCCAATTCGTTCCATAGAAAATAAAGATATTTATTATTTGTGGTGCTAAAAAAGAGGAAACTCCATAGACCCCATGGAGTCCAGAGAGAAAACGTCTTCTAGATTTTAACGGCGCTCCTTCGGCCACAAGAATATTCATTATAATTGTAAAGGCCCCTAAGCCTAAACCTGCAACAGTTGCAAAGCTTAGTGCAATTGGAAAGTTTCCAAGCTTTGCACCATAGGAAACACCAAAACTTCCAAGGCCAATACAGAACATCGCAAAACGAGTTCCACCTACAAGTCCAGTAATTGGCAACCACCAACGACTGGAAATATTAACGAATAAACCAGATAAAGAAACAAGGGAGAAGAGATATGATCCCATATCTGTTGATATTTTAAAATGCTCCAAAATATCTGGGTACGCCGCTCCCCTTCCATTATCAAAGAAGCTTAAGGCCATAAGCCCAATATAGGCAAGAACGATAAATCCTAAATTCACAATGTCTCCAATTGCCTCAAATATACTCCTAGCTCCTTCTAAAAACTAGATCGAAGTACGAATAATGTAACAATTTCAAACAGATAGTTAACCGTCTTTTTTGCTCAAGTTAAATGAAAATTATGACGATATGCTATTGATGAATAAGTTCCATCTCATTACCCTATTCATATGTCTTTCCCTGCAACTTCCTGTATTTGCAATCGACGATGTCTTTTCAGAAGATGCCATTACACAAAAGTATGAGGCGTTATTTGGTGATGACCTAGACTCAATGATTAAAGTAGGAAAACAAATTCGAAAGGATATGAAATGGATAAAGTCGAAATCAGCTCCTGCTGACACGAAATCCTATATTGATATGGAAGTTTGTGTTGAGTGTGATGATATGCTAAAAATCACCAAGCAAATAAATGATATTGTCTCGAAACTTCCTGAAGCTCAAGATCCAAAGTCGGCAGCATCCTTAGAGATTGACAACCTTATTGCCGTCTCAACACTTCTAGAGATCACAAAGAATAATAAAACCAATTGTGTTGATATTCAGCATGACCCGAACCTCTCTGATGACTTCACAAAAATCTCTGAAGAGGACTTAACATTAGAGTTTTCTCAAGAGTTCGATGAATTCTTCTTAGGGGCTCGCTTTCATCGAATCGCCGATGGTCATAAAACAGTTTGGCTAAGAGGTACTGGTGATGATCTCGACAAGTTAATCAAAATAGAAATTTCAGCTAATGAAAAGAAGAAAGTCAGTTACTATACAATCTCCAATGTTGACCCCAACATTTCTGTGATAAAGAAAAAAGAAAAGACCGATTATAATCTTCCTACACTTGGAGTCGATTCTAAGATTACCGCCCCCTCATTCAAAGAAAAGACATCAGGAAATCTCGCCTACCAATCGGAGCTCAGCTGGGCATCAGATAGTGGTGCCGATTATGTCAAGGCCGTTGTTGGGCCAGATCTAGAGTATAAGTACTATATTCCAAAGAAAGTAAAAGTTCTTACAGTAGAAGCACAAAACCAATTCTTTGATGACTATCTCGTGAAGTCTACAGTCAATGTTGATACCAAATCACAGGAAGCAGAAGTTTCTGTAGTTGATATGACAGATAAGAGTGAAGTCATGAAACTAAAAGTTGACGGTTCGAATACAAATCTCAAAGTTCCCTATGAACAAGAAGTTACTGAGGTCTATAGTGTAAAAGGGAATGTCGAGGTTGATTCAGGAAATGGAGAAACTCTTAGGGCTTCACTTTACAACCAAGCTGATCAACAGGCCTTGTTCAATGTAACTGCCAGACAAGACAATATCAATGTTGGAGTTCCTTACGAAGTAGATATTTACGACAGCTACAATGTGACAGGGGTTCTCTCAGCGGATACTCTAGGTAATCAGAGGTATACCGCTTCGGTAAGAGATGGTAAAAGTGTTCTCTTCAATTCGGAAGTCACTCAATCAGCAGATGGAAGAGAAACTTACAGCGTTGGAACAACTCAAAGTGTTGCTGAAAATGGAATTCTTTCAGTTAAGCTACAAAGGACTCGAGATGTAGTGGGATCAGAAGACTCGGTTTGGGTGAATTACGAAATGAAGTTTTAAGCCCTTTCCCCTTCATAAAGCAAGTCTTCATAGAATGCACCATAAGTACCACATTTCGATAAAATATGTAACTCTAAGATCCATAAGTCTTTCACAGGGTATTCTTCAAATTCATTGAGTCCACCACGATAATAGACATGATGAGGAAAGTCACCAACTCGATGTCCGGTCATTCTTTCATTAAGTTGATGCCCCAAACTTTCAGTTAATTCACGAGCATAACGGTAGAGATCCACTCCATTTAGCTTTTCTTCTTTCCATTTCGAACTGACTTTCTCAAAGATATACTCTAAGTCTTTTATAATTTGTCCTCGCTCGGAATTATCCTCTCCAAAAAGAAATGTCTTTCCAAAGTCACCTTCGTGTTGCAAGTAAACAGGACCAATATCAATAAAGATAAGATCACCATTATTTAAGATGATCTTATCTTCTGACTTATCTTTAAAACTCTTGATAGTATTTATACCAATGCGAAATTTTGAAGGATGCCATTTCTTTTCTACGTGATACTTTTTCATAAGACGTTCAAGAATAGCATGACCATCTTCTTCACTCATTCCCTCATAACACTCTTCAAATGCCTCATGAGTAATCTTAACCGCAATATCACGGGCCCTAAAGAAGTCCTGATGATTAAATTTATCTCCAACGTTCTGCTTTATAGAACACCTTCCTTAATTTCATCTACGACACTTGGATCTAGAAGGGTTGAAGTATCGCCAAAGTTTTCAAACTCATGAGCAGCAATCTTTCTAAGAATTCTTCTCATAATCTTTCCTGATCTTGTTTTTGGAAGACCTTTAACAACTTGAATCTTATCTGGTTTTGCAATCGGTCCGATAAATTTAGTCACTGTATCGAGAACCTCTTTCTGAATATTATCTCCAGCATTTGCTGATATTATAATATAAGCGTAAATCCCCTGCCCCTTGATATCATGAGGAAAACCTACTACTGCAGCTTCAATAACTTCCGGATGTTGGTCGATAGCATCTTCAACCTCAGCAGTTCCGATTCTATGCCCTGAGACATTGATAACATCATCAACTCGTCCAGTAATTCTATAGAAGCCTTCAGCATCTCTTTTACAACCATCTCCTGTAAAATACATCCCTGGATAAGCGCTTAAATATGTATTTTTAAATCTCTCATGATCACCGTAAATTGTTCTCACCATTCCAGGCCAAGGGTTTCTAATACAAAGATTCCCCTCAGCTTCTCTTTCCATAATTTCTTCACCCTTCTCATTCATAAGAACCGGATGAACTCCTGGCAGTGGGAGTGTTGCATGACAAGGCTTCAACTTCGTGATTCCAGCAAGAGGTGAAATTAAAATTCCTCCAGTCTCCGTTTGCCACCAAGTATCAACGATTGGGCATTTCTTCTTTCCAACATGCTCATCATACCAATGCCACGCTTCTTCATTAATAGGTTCTCCAACAGAACCTAATACCTTTAAGGAATCTAATTTGTATTTATCAACAAATTCATTCCCACAACCCATGAGGGCTCTAATGGCAGTTGGAGCTGTATAAAAGTGAGTAATTTTATATTGGTCAACAATGTCCCAAAATCTTCCAGCATCCGGCCACGTTGGCACACCTTCAAACATCACAGTTGTTGCTCCGTTTAATAGCGGCCCATAAGTAATATAAGTGTGCCCGGTAATCCAACCAATATCAGCTGTACACCAATAAAGATCATCTTTATTAACTTGAAACACATTAGCGAAAGTATACGCTGCCCAAACCATGTAACCAGCTGTTGTGTGCTGAATCCCCTTTGGTTTTCCTGTTGAACCCGAAGTATAAAGAACAAAGAGAGTGTCCTCTGCTTCCATTACCTCTGGATCACATTGAGTATCCATATCTTTCATTAGATCATGCCACCAGTGATCACGTCCCTCTTTCATTGAGACTTCATTACCTGCTCTTTTGTGAACAATGACATTCTTCACACAAGCACACTCTTTCATAGCAAGAGCATCATCTGTAATTTTCTTCAATTCAATCGTCTTATTTCCTCTAAGTCCACCATCATTTGTGACGACAAGTGTACAACTTGCATCCTCAATTCTTCCAGCTAGAGCTTGAGCAGAGAATCCTCCAAAGACAACTGAGTGAATGGCACCGAGTCTTGCACATGCAAGAACAGAGATAAGTAACTCCGGAACCATAGACATATAAAGACAAACTCTATCACCCTTTTTAACACCCAAAGATTTAAACATATTTGCAGTCTTACAAACCTCAGCATGAAGCTCTTTATAAGTAAGACGAGTTGCTTCTTCACTTGGGTCATTTGGAATATAGAGTAAGGCCTCTTTATTTGGTTGCGTTTTTAAATGTCTATCTAAACAGTTAACCGTAATATTTAATTGTGCCCCATCAAACCAACGCATATCTGCATCTTGAATTGATCCAGAACGAACTGAATTCCACTCCTTGAACCAATCAAATGATTTTGCAATATCTCCCCAATAGGCATCAGGGTTATTGAGAGCTTTCTCATATTTTTGATTATAGTCTTCCATGCTATTAATTCGCCAATCCATTGCTTTTCCTATTTTTAAAGTTGTTCCCATATTTTCTCGGTAACAAGAGCAAATGTAAAGTCAGCGATAAATGACAAAGAATATTAAGAAAAATGCCAAGAAACACTAGTCTCTTGGCACCATTTTGAGAGAGAACTACCTAGTCATGTATGATTTGGTAGTTATAGATATTGATATGACCGGTATTTTGATCAGCTAATCGGTAGGTTTGAACACGCTTTGTTAAAGTTGTATTCGAATACTGACTAAAAACGTCTTCTATAGAAAGTGCTTCTGAATTCCAAATAGGGCCAGCTAGCTTAATAGTAAACTGTTGAGAAGAGTTAAACTTATTCTGCAAACAAACTTGCTTCGAGTTATCCTTAAGATCTAAAACTTTGATAAGTGCATTGTTAAAATTAAAACTTACTCTAGAAAATAAATCCATCGGATCCTTTCGCTCAGAAAGAATATACTCTTTAGAATAATTACTTCTTTGACACTCAATTTTTGAGTCATTCGTCTCTCTTCTCTCTTTAACTAGAGAGTAAATCGTATACCCGTTATAGCTAACAACAACCGACTCTTTAATTGTCTGAATAAGACATGAGATAGGATTTCCAAAGTGATCATAAGTATTCATGTTAGAAGATTCAACAACTCTCTTAGTAAGGCCAGGATAAACTCGACCTAACTCCTGAGACTTTGAATAGACAATATTATCTAATTCATTAATTGAAATACTTCTTCCATTCGAGCAGCTAGAAATGGCCGCCTGAAACTCATTTCCAGTAACAGTGCTATCCCCGTCAGGATTACCTTTATTCTCTCCGCCACAAGATACTAGTGATAATAGAATTGTTAACAGTATAACTCTCATATTTCCTCCTCACTCATTTATAGCCACAATAGAAACTTATCGAAATCCAATCAATGAATTCAGTCTCCAACAAGCTTAGAACCGTGTAAATGTAAGAAAAATAGCCGTTTCTAGGCCAGTTAAAGCCCTGAAAACCCATCAAAACTTCTCTAACAGACTGTATTTCATAGAAAAAGGGATTTTTATTGTGAAAGGCCTATTTGACACTACTTGGCACAGCTCCTGCAATAAATAACCATCATTTACGATTTGAGAGAGATTTATGAGAAAACTAGTCATTTTACTATCACTATTTTGTTCAGTGTCCATTTTTTCGACAAATGTTGTCGCCAAATCCTATGAAGATTTGGGAATGCAAGATGGTCGCAGTGAAGAAGGGATGATTAAAGTTGATCTCCCCCTACCAATTGTTAAAGAGGAAAT
>NZ_AUNJ01000386.1 GCF_000447775.1 Bacteriovorax sp. DB6_IX | reverse complement strand
AGACTGTTTGAAAGTCTTTCTCCAGATTTCTTCAAGCTCTTTTTCGCTCTTTGCAAAAGTCCTCTTCTTTCTATCAACTTCAGCATATTCATTCTTTGTAAAATCAAACTTAGATTTAAAATATTTCTTTCTAAAATCTTCCGCTTGTTGAATTCTCTTATTCATAATTTCAATGGCAAGATCAAGAACAGGATATTTCCCTTTTTTCATTTGATCATCCATTTGAGATTGATACTTTGCCAAACGATCTACATCCGATTGCAGTAGAAATTGTTTTGAGTAATCAATTTTTTCAATGAACTTTCCAAAAGCTTTCTTAGATAGGTCATCATTTACTTCTAGCTTTCTGTAGTGATACTTCTCAAGAGATTCTTTTAGAATCTTTCCTAAAAATTGTTCTCTGTTAACACTAAAGAGACCATTGCTCTGCCCTTGAGCAAAAGCTTCAGTCATAAATGCTAAGCTGATAAATAGAATAAGGAATTTACGCATTTTAACTCCGATTTTTTGTGCTATCCATTATTTTATCCCGACTCTAAGTAGTAGAAAAGAGGAAAATAATTAATTCGATATTACACCTTATCGGTCAAAATGGTTTGAATCCAATGTAATTTTTCTGTAAAGATTAGTGTTGCTATAAAGTAGAAAATTATTCCACTTGTTCACCTTTTACATCAAACTTGAAGATTTCGGCCTCGCTAATTGCCTTGTGAATGAGGTCACGGCAATCATGCTCTTCGATAAACTTTTCGAAGTAACCGTCTTTAGGTTTGATAACAGGATGCTTAGGAGCAAATAATGAACAAGCATCATCATGAGGAATAATGGAAATATCATGTGTTCCAACTTTCTTTGAAAGCTGAATAATTTCAATCTTATTATGGCCAAGAAGCGGTCTCATAACGAGTCTTGGGCATGCTGCATCGAGGGCCTTCATATTGTGAATTGTTTGAGAAGATACCTGACCAAGGGCATCCCCCATTAAAAGAGCATCAGATTTGGTTCTATAAGCAAGTGCACATGAAACATCCATCATATACTTTCTAAACAAGAGCGTTCTGTATCTCTCATCACACTCCTTTGCAATATAGTTTTGAATATCACCAAAAGGAATAACATAGAGTTTCGCTCCGTTTTGATAACGAGAAAGTACCTGACAAATTTTAACAATCTTTTCTTTTACTTCTTCTCCTACATATGGGTAAGCATAGAAGAAGGCAAATGTTTGCTGACACCCTCTTTTTGCCATCACATAACTAGCAACAGGAGAATCAAATCCTCCAGAGATTAGAGTCACAAGCTTTCCACTTGTTCCAACAGGAAGGCCACCAGTTGCTCTTAGTTTCTCCCAAGAGACAAGGATAGAATCATTCATCACCTTTATTTCAATCATAAGATCAGGGTTATGAACATCAACTTTAAAGTGAGTATTCTTTAAAACGCCAGTTGCCACATAGCGATTAATGTCATTAGACACCATCGAGAATCTCTTATTCACTCTCTTGGCCTTAACTTTAAAGGTCTTAAACTCTGTTTGAAGCTTGAGTTCCTTAACAACTAGTTCAACAACTTTATCCATATCAAGTTCAACGCGACGTACTGGTTGGATAGAATTTAACCCTGGAAGGTCTTGAAGTCGTGAAATTAACTCTTCAGAAAAAGCAGTCTCACTCTCTGCCGTTAATCTTTGTTGCTCATTCTTTAAAACAAATTGATCTGAGTGGTAGGCCTTAATCACTGCTCTAATATGCTTTTTCATGGCCTCAAAATAAGACTTTCTATTCTTACCCTTTAACCAAAGTTCATCGACATTTAAAACAAGTGTTGTGTACATAAATAACCTACTTTATAAGAAATGATATTTCCTGAATAACCTGACCTAATCTTTTAATAAACTCATCAACTTCTTCTTGAGTAGTTTGAGAGCTAAAAGAAATTCTCATAATATTTTTATGAAATTTTTCGTCGATTCCCAGCCCTACAAACATTGGATTCTTACCTTTTATTTTAGAAGAACACGCTGTTGTACTTGAGATATAAACTTCCTTCATCTCTAAATGTCTTAGAAGTACATCACTTGGAACGCCCTTAAACATAAGACAAGTAATATATGGAGAAATATTATTTGCTTCAAAGGGAAACGAAATATTTTTGTGAAGAGATTTTAAATTTTTAACGAGTAAATTCTGTAACTCAGAAATTCTGTTATAGTTCTCTTTAAGATGAGTTATTGAAATTTCTACCGCTTTAGCAAAGCCTAAAATCAGCGACGTCGCGGGTGTCGAAGATCTAAGATCAAACTCATGCCCTCCCCCACAAAGAAGAGTCTTTAACGGTGCATCTTTCTTATATATTAGTCCCGCTATTCCACGAGGCCCACCGATTTTGTGAGCAGCAATAGAAATATAATCAATATGTGACTTTTGAAGATCAAAAGCAACTTTTCCCAGCCCTTGAACAGCATCGACGAGAACTTTAGTTGCAGGATTCTTTTCTTTAATTTTTGCACTAAGCTCTTCAACATCTTTGACGAGTCCTGCCTGAGAATTGACGAGTGATAGAACAACAAGTTTCGTCTCTTGGCCTACTCTTTCTAATAAGTCATCTGATTCTAAGAGATACTCACCACGATTTTCGAGACACTTTGAGATACTAGGATGATCACTTAAGAAATAGAGAACATCACTATCTTCACAAAAAGTTTTAATCACTTGATTATTAGATTCTGTAGCAGATGAAGTAAAAATGAGTTCGTACTGACTCGCATTTAATAGCTTAAGAATTGATTTCCTCGCACCATCAATTTTTTTCGCGGCTTGTGAGCCCAATTTATGCTTACTCGACGGGTTCGCAAAATCATGCTCAAAACTCTCTAATAATAGAGTTTTCACATCATCATAAAGTGGTGTTGTCGCGGCATGGTCAAAGTAAATCATAGTCTCGAATAATGCCCAGTTGCTCTCGCGCTGTCAACGCTTTACTGGTCAAAAACACTCCTTAAATATTGGTAATTCTTCGGGCACACGGCCTTAAAAGTTTGTGGATCTAACTTGAACAAAGAAACCGACTCAGCAAAGGCCTCGTACTGACTGGCCTTGGCATATTCAGAGATATGACATCCTTGCTCATAAAGTGAAGCCCACTCTTTTGAAACTTGATATGAGCTCATTGAAAGATCATTATTTGGTCTCATATAGCCAATATTATGCCCGATTTCATGAACAACAACAGCAACCCTATCCGCACGAGCAAGCTTACGCCATGAGGCAAATAAGTGGATGCGTCCATTGGCAATAGAGTTTCCATTTGAATAATTCGTAAATCGAATAAATCGTTTTCTCTGATTTTTTAATCTCTTACTATCAAATAGCGCCATTGCCGTTATCACATCAACAAGCTCTTCGTCTGAGAACTCCTCATAAGGTGCGCTGAAATCACGACTCGTGAAAAGATGGGAAGGGTTATAACCAAACTCGTGGATGATATAAAGTAATTTAATGGATTTCTCATAACCAAAGATAAGATTTAAACGACAACTCAGCTCACTGTCTTCACAAAGAAAATACTCTGGTCCTTGGTTTAAGTTTAAACTTTCCCCTAATAACTGTTTCTTTTCTTCCCTCAAATCAGTCTCCTCTATTTTCTCTTGAAACCAATTTTCGAAGTAGTGATTAGTATAAACCTCTCTTTTATTCGAAGCTATTTTTTCAACCTGTTCAGTGTTGTGAGCAAACCACTCCCTGTGAAAGTTTCCTTGCTCATCAAAATAAGAAGCAAAGACACTTTGAAAAATGAAAGTCGTGAATAAGAGGGTAAGAAATTTCGTCATCTCTGACTAAGATATCATCTTGCTATACAGGAAACTTGAAGTTAGTGATTTTTACAGTATCAACTTCATAAGTGACTAACTCTTAGACACAACTAGGAATAGAGACCAATATTTGGACATTGACTAATCCAAAGCACTGATTTTACGTTAAATATTCTGGCATCATTGTTGCTTTTAAAAAGCTATGAAGAGATACACTCAATTCATATTCACTCTAATCATGCTTGCGATGTCTCAACTTGTCTGGTCATCACCTAAGCAGCTTATTTCGGCCATCACGGTGCTGGAGAGAGCGGAAAGTCTCTACAATATAGAGATGGGGAGCTCGGCGCAAACAGAAGTCAGAAGAGCAGAAAAACTCTTTATGAATATAGACACAAAAGGCCTTAATCAATTTCAAAAAGAACTAAGAGAAAAGTCTTTAAAAAGAATTGCTCAACTCAAAAATAATGGACGCGAATCTCTGAACTCTTGTGATTATTTCGAGCTTCAAAGAGAAAAGAATGAAGAATTAATTCTAAATCATCTTGATCAGAAGCATAGATTTCTCTCTATTTCAAAGCTTGAAGAGATGAAAAGAAAAGTTGATGAAAGAAACACTGTGCTCAATACTCGGCATGGGATGAAAGAGTTTTTGAGCTGAGCTCAAAAGTATTTGAAACCTTTCAAACAAATCCAGAGAAAGCTAGTGCCAGTTCCAATAAAAATTCAAACCAAGCATAATCTCTGTATCATCATAGAGGTTTTCCCACTCAGAACGAACCACTCCTGACTCAAAAATATATCCCGTTCTCTTATTATCAGAGCGCAAATCAGCTCCAAAGAGAAGCCCCATAGTCTTTACCTTGGCCTTAATAATTTCAGTATCAAATGATTCCGACTGCAAAGTGGTCTTAGTATCAAAGCTTGCATAATTTAAATTCGTATAGATCTGAATATTGTCATTGAAACGATAACCGTAGAGAAGCTCAACCTCCCAAGCATCAACTTCTAAGTCGGCCTTATAGAGACGTTGTGAAGTTTCATTGCTTACTCTTTGAGAACTTTCGGAGTCTTCAGCTGAACCATACCCTGCCATAATTGCACCACGGTGACCCTTATCAGTCCCTTTCCCATAGAACTGATATTTCACTCCAAGAATACCTGCAGAGTCTTCTGTGGCCCTCGTATAAATATCAAGCTCCTCAATCACCCCAACAAAGAGATCGTATGTGATGGCCTTGCTATCAACAATTCTTCCCTCGGTGTTCTTTGTAACAGATGAAGAGAAGATTGAGTCAGCGTAGAGTGTCGCCGTTTCATATTTATGGGCCTTTCCAAACCCAAATTGAATCTTTCCATTTAAAGTGTCTCCTGAAGATTCTGGAGTATGGAATCTATTACCAGCAGATTTAAAATCAATTGTCGTGCTACAAGAGCTCAGACAAGTGGCTATAATTACGAATAGAATTGAGTTCTTCACAGCTTCTTCTCTCCCAAGATTCAGGATTAATTACACGCAACAACGCGACGCGTCGTGC
>NZ_AUNJ01000385.1 GCF_000447775.1 Bacteriovorax sp. DB6_IX | reverse complement strand
CTATCTTTGAACTGACCAAGTCTCAAAAGGATATCTTTCTTTGAGATATTAGAAGCGTTAAATAGATAGTTCTTCGATCTTACGATACGAGATTTATAATTAGATGAGCGTTTCTTTATCTCTTCTAATTTCTTGTAAAATTCTCTATTTAGTTTGAAATCTAAATCAGTCATAAAATAAAAGAAAACCTTTTAAAAGCTTTTGTACGAGAGTAAAATTTTGTCATTGGTAAAACAAATAAGTCAAATTATGAGGACATTGTCATGAATAAGTTAGGTGTAATTGGCGGAAGTGGTATTTATTCTTTAGAAAATATAAAGATTGTTGCTGAGCACAACGTCGAGACTCCATTTGGAAAGCCAAGCGACATGGTTATTCAGGCAGAAGTGAATGGTGCCGAAGTTTATTTTATGCCGCGACATGGCAGAGCCCATAGTATTCTACCTCATGAAGTAAACTACAGAGCAAATATTTTTGCTCTTAAGTCCCTTGGGGTTGATGTAATTGTGAGTGTTTCCGCAGTTGGTTCACTTAAAGAAGAACACGCTCCTACTGACTTCGTTTTACCTGACCAGTTTATTGATTGGACTAAAGGAAAGCGTGAGAGGTCTTTCTTTGGAAATGGAATTGTCGCTCACGTATCGACGGCATATCCAGTAAATGGAACTTTACAAGAAAGAATTCATAAGACATGTCGTGAGTTAGATATAAAAGCACATAAAGGTGGAACTTATATATGCATTGAGGGGCCACAGTTTTCTTCTAGAGCAGAGTCTGAGCTCTATAGAAATTTTGGTGCAGATGTTATCGGTATGACGAATGTTCCAGAGTCTTATCTTGCTAAGGAAGCTGGAATTGCATACTCTACGATTGCTATGATTACTGACTATGACTGCTGGAAAGAAGAGCACGTCGATGTTGAATCTGTCATGGGCGTCATGAAAAAGAATAATGAAACAATTCAAAGGTTAGTCATGGAACTTGTTCCTGAGCTTGTAAATAATCCAATTGAATTTGAAAAAGAAAATGCCATTGGAGTGATGACTCCTGAGAACTTATGGTCTCAAGAGCAGAAAGAATGGATGAAGGTACTACTTAAATAATGACTTATACAGCACACTACTCAGTATTAAAGAAGGAATGTCTCGATAGCATGTATGCTGATTGGGAGAACTCTAATGAGGAGAAGCTTCTCTTTGCTGATTTAACTTTTGGTGGTGGAGGTCATTCTTTGGCCATCGTCGCTAGAGATGAGCGTGCTAATTTAATTTCTTTTGATCAGGATCCAGATGCGCTGGCCAATGGGAGAAAGCTGATTGAAGAAAGCGGTAATTTGGACAGACATCACTTGGTTGATTCTAATTTTTGCCACTTTGGTGAAGTTGTAAAAAATAATTTTCAAGAACTAGTTGATGAATGTGGAGGTTTCTCTGCAATCTTAATGGATCTAGGGGTTTCGAGTCATCACTTTGATGAGGGGAATCGTGGTTTCTCATTTCGCGTCGACGCTCCTTTAGATATGAGAATGGATTCAGATAACGATAAAATTCAAACAGCTAAGGATATTGTAAATAAATATAGTGAATTAGAGCTTGAAAAAATCTTTAAAGAATTTGGTGAGGAGAAATTCTCTCGAAGAATTGCCCAAAGAATTGCTGTAGATAGAGAAAAGAAGCCGATTGAAACAACATTTGAATTGGCCGAGCTTATAAAGCAGTGCTATCCAGCGAAGTTGAGGTACGGTAGAATTAATCCTGCGACTAAATGTTTTCAAGCATTAAGGATAGAAGTTAATAGAGAATTACATGTATTATCCGAGGTGATTCCTCAGATAATACCTTTATTGAAAATTAATGGTAAAATATGTGTAATAAGTTTTCATTCTCTTGAAGATAGAATTGTAAAACATGAATTTAAGAGACTTGAAAAAGATAATGATGACATCATTTGTGAGGTTGTCACTAAGAAACCAATTTTGCCAAGTGATCAGGAGTTGGATGAAAATCCTCGATCAAGAAGTGCGAAGTTGAGAGTAATTAAGAGAGTAGAAGCGCGTAAGCAAAAAAATAAATACGCCAAGTTTTCCACGATTAAATAGGAGATTTATAGTGGCCTCAAGGACGAGAACTAAGAAAACTAAGAAAGCAACTCAAGCTAGCCCTTTTAAAGAAAAAATGAAGTCAATTTTCTTTAGTGCGCAAGGGATGCCTATTGTATTGAGTTTAGTTGTTATATCAATTCTGTTCGTTCTTTTTAGAATGAAGGGTGTTGAGATGAATTATCAACTTTCTTCTATCTCAAAAGATATTGAAAAAGTTAAAGTGGAAGGGAAAGAGTTAAAAGCTAAGAAGGCTAAACTTTTATCTGTAAATAATTTAAGGAAGATGGCAAGAAACTATAAGCTTCAACAGCCAAAGCAGAAGCAGATTATTGTTATCCCAAAATAGATGGATCAAGTAGAAAAGAGACGACTTAAAATAACCTTTTATATCTTTGCTCTAGCATTTAGTGCAGTTTTTTTCAAAGCGCTAAAAGTTCAAGTAATAGATAAGAAGAACTTATTGTCACGAGCAAAGAGACAATTCTTTAGAGAGAGGAAGGTTTTCCCTCGTCGTGGACATATCTATGATAGAAATGGAAATCCTCTTGCCATTAATGTTCGTACGTATAGTATTTTCGCAATACCAAAAAATATTAAAGATAAACAAGCTTATAAGAAACTATCTAAAATTATCCCTAATCTAACTTATGAAGATATTAGAGGAAAGGTTAAGGATAGAAATCGTTTTACTTGGGTTGCTCGAAAGGTTGAGCTGTCACAAGATCAACTTGAAAAAATTAAGGAAATTAAAGGGATTTACACAGAGGAAATTCCAAAGAGACTCTACCCTAACCATGAACTAGCTGCTCAAACATTAGGGTTTGTAGGAGTTGATAATAACGGACTAGCTGGAATTGAGCATAGATTCGATAATGACTTAAAGGGTGAGCCACAAATTATCAAATACATTATTGATAATAAAGGTCGACCAGTTCGATACGTAAGTCAAAATGCGGGTGATAGATCTAAAGATCTCTATCTGAGTATTGATAAAGAAGTTCAAGCTGTAGCAGAAAAAGCTATTAAAGATGCTGTAGAAAAGGCTGAAGCTTTTCGCGGTGGTGTAGGGGTTATGAATGCTGAGACTGGAGAAATCCTTGCCATGGCTAACTACCCTACTTTTGATCCAAATGATTTGAGTGGATCGAAGAGCTCTCACAGAAAGTTGCCATTTATTAGTGATCCATTTGAGCCTGGATCAACAATGAAGTTATTAACGGTTGCTTCAGCTTTAGAAAATAAAGTTGTTAGGCCAGAAACGAATTATTATTGTGAGCAAGGTCGACTCAAAGTTGAAGACCATATTATTTCAGAAGCTGAATCACGTAAAAAATATGAATGGTTATCTGTAACAGAAATCATAAAGTACAGTTCTAATGTTGGAACAACTAAAGTTGCATTTGATTTAACCTTTCCTAAATTAAAAGAAACTTTTGATAAGTTTGGAATTGGAGAGAAAACAGGAATAGAGATTCCTGCAGAGTCACGAGGAATTTTTACAGAAGACAATAATGTTTCACCTCTTTCATTAAGTAATATCAGTTTTGGACAAGGTGTTGCTACAACAGGTGTTCAGATGCTGGCAGCATATGCTGCAATTGCAAATGGTGGTCATTATATAAAGCCAACAATCTTAAAAGTTGAAGACCCTACTAAGATTGAGAAAAAAAGAATTATATCTGAGAAAACGGCAAATGAACTGACTCAGATGATGGTAGAAACAGTTCAAGACGGTACGGCAAAAGCGGGAAGAATACCATACTTCAAAATTGCGGCGAAGACATCAACGGCACAAAGATCGGATGGTACAGGAAGATACAATGGTTATGTTCCAGGCTTTCTTGGCTACCCTATAGATGTAAATAATAAGTTTGTTGTTTATGCCTATGTTGATAATCCAGCCAAAGGAAAGTTTATTATGGGAATAGTGTCCGCTGGGCCGAGTATTTAAAAAGGTTACAGAGTTCCTACTATTTAAAAATAAAGAATTCGAAAAGTTAGCGCAAAACAAGGCCTATAAGAACGAACTTTCTTACGATGCGGTGAAACTTAAGCAATCGGCAAAGAGACATGTAGGACATGGAAAAGTACCAAACTTTATTGGGCTAGATAAGAAATCAGCGAATAGACTTGGTATAAAAATGGATCTTGATTTAAGCCATAGTGGTATTGGTGTTGTGACTTCTCAAATTCCTGAAGCAGGTGTAGAGTTAACAAAGAACACTACAATTAGGCTTAAGTATGCTCCACCAACATATGAATAAACTATTTGAAAAGTATGGACTCTCTGTAGATGTAGAAGAACAACTAAGTGAAGTCACTACTAATCTTCAAGATGCAAATTCAAATTATATTGTTTTTTATCGATTATTAGATAACGAAAAATCACAAGTAGCATTTCAAAAAAGACTTAAAGGAATAAATCCCGGTTTGTTGATTTTGAGTCATGAGCCAATATCAAAAATATCTATTCCTTATGTTGTTTTACCTTTTGAGAAGTTCCTTCCATTTCAAAAAGAATTATGTGACATACTCTATCCTCAAAGTTTCGAAGTAAAG
>NZ_AUNJ01000384.1 GCF_000447775.1 Bacteriovorax sp. DB6_IX | reverse complement strand
CATATATGTCTGGAATTTCCATGTTCTCGAGTACTTTAAAAATATGTTTTGTACGACCATCTTTTCTTATGGTTCCCCAAGAAGAACCATCGTCTCGTCGTCCTTTTTCTTTTACTAAATTGGAGCATTTAATAATTGTTGGAGATAAAGTTTGTATATATTTTAATGATTCATCGAAAACGGATTTTACAATTTCTGAATCCAATGGTTGCCATGGATCGCATTGTTCATCTTTGAGAGTTCTTAGTTCAGCACGTTTTTCTTTATCTAAAATATCATACTTATCGTATTCAAATCTGAATTCTTTTGGTAACCTTTTTTTGTGAGATAATTCACTCCATCTGTCAAAAAAATATATTGCACTATCCAGTTTTGTTATTGAACCTGGTATTCTTTTTTTAAATAGTGAAATGCAATCTTCAATATATCCTTTACATTGACTTAAAGTAATATTAGAAAGCATTTTTCTAGATGTAAATCCAGAATCAAGGAGAAAATTTTTAGCGACATTAATAAAATATGAATGGCGATGATTTGTTGTCAACCAACTGGTTATGTTTAAATTGAATAATTTAGGGAATTCATAATAAGTTAGTATTTTTATTAAAATTACCAAATCGTTATAGTTAGATACATTATTATTTTCACTAAAATTTTCAAAGTTTAGTGATATATGTTCTGATTGTGAATATTGAATTCTCCAAACATTATATTTGAAATTTATTTCTTCTGATATTTGAATGTCTTTATCAATGTTGATCTCGCCAAAGTTTATTAGTTTCATTAGTTACTCTCTGAAATAATAGGTGGAAGTAGGTATCCATCAACAGCGTTTCTCAACTCAGCTTCTTGAATATCTTCTTGATAAGGCCATGATTCGATGACTTCTTTTGCTGCTTCATATTCTTCCCTATACATGCAATCAAACTGGTCACTTCGCATTGAGCGTCGTTTCTGATCTAAATAGAGGAATCTATCTACTACAAATGGAATGTTGTCACTGGTAACGGATGATTGTTGACACGTAAGACATTTGTTAAATTGTTTGCATGGTTTATTTGATCTGGGAATTTGTCCACCATCAGACAAGTGCCAGGTGGGGTAGTATGGGTTATTACAGATTGCTAATGGTGACTCGCCATTGTGGTTTGTATAGATATTTATTATCTTTTTTTTGATACATGTTCTTTGTTTTAATGGAACTAGTTTTCCTTTGAAAGAACCATCACGAATACTGTCGAATATACTATCTAATTCCATTGCTAGTTTGTCATTTCTTAGCTGTTGGAAGTGGGAGTTGTCTTTATAAACCTCGTCAGTAATTGCAGATGTTGAGTGCCCAAATAGCGCGACTTGAAGCAATAGCGGCAGCTTTTTTTCTTTTTCATTTAGATACAATCGAGTTGGCCTGAGTCGTCTTAGATCCAACTTATACCCAATACTTTTTTCAATGAACTTGCTACTTGAACTTCTATTAACACCTTTACGGCATGGGTAATGCGCTACAAATTTTAGACCA
>NZ_AUNJ01000383.1 GCF_000447775.1 Bacteriovorax sp. DB6_IX | reverse complement strand
TNAATTCGTTAAATCTTCCGGCAACAATCGCAAATTTCTTACCAGATGCATTTAAATGTCCTTCTAAATTTCTAGGCATTTAAGACTCCATTTTCTTCAATATGATTAACTTTAATAATTGTTTCTTCTTTTACTAAATCCTGTGCCATTTTTCTATAGTCCACAAGATCTTTAATCGTAATAAACTTCAGGTCATGTTCTCTAGCAATCTCAAAAAGCCTATCCGTCTTCGCCATACTTCCATCATCATCCATTATTTCACAGATAACTCCAGAAGGAT
>NZ_AUNJ01000382.1 GCF_000447775.1 Bacteriovorax sp. DB6_IX | reverse complement strand
AGTTCTTAGAAAAGAAGAGCTCTATCTCATACTTGAGAAACGTTTCATTTGTATAATTAAAGAATGGAATACTTCCGAGAGACTCAGGAAATTTTCCTTTATGCTTTTTAAATTTCTTGTGAGCAATAGCAAAAGTTCTATTGAGACCAATTCTATAGGCATCCATATTGTTAGAGATCCTTCTTTAGAATCTGTAAAAACCATATCGACTTTCTCTTCTTCTAAATCAGCAAGAAGTAAGTGCCTT
>NZ_AUNJ01000381.1 GCF_000447775.1 Bacteriovorax sp. DB6_IX | reverse complement strand
TTCTTGTTAGAGATGGGGCCGGAAGTAAAGTCAAAGATGTTAAAACCCTTATCAATATAGATGGGGAGTTTGTGACGCTATAGATGACGCCAATGAGATGGTGAGTTTGATTCTCTTGTAAATGGTGTAGCTAAAGTGCCTAGATAAAGAGTATCAAGAGTTTCGTGGTTAGAAGAACTATCTATAAGTAATGGTGTCGGAATCCTATATGAGGCAGTTGCGGAGTATATCTTTAATAATAAACGCGCTGCTGGAAAAGTCATGGGGCTTGCTCCGTTTGGTGATTATCAAGGTGAAATATCGCAAGAACAGCTTTTAAAGGAACTTTCATCTGGGAAGAGGTTTACTGGAAAAGGAAAGGCAGAGTGGGAAAGCTCAGAGCACCTCGATCACTATAAGAGTCTTGCTTCTCTTATGCAGAAGCTTTTTGAAAAAGAGTCTTTTTCATATATTAAGAAAATTAAGGAGAGATTTCCACAGTTTGAAAATCTTATTTTGACCGGTGGTACAGCGCTTAATTGTACTTTTAATATGTAAGCTATATGAGTCTTCACTTTTTAAGGATCTCTACGTTCTTCCGTTTCCAGGAGATGAGAGTATCTCATTTGGTTGTGCTCTTCATGAATATTATAAAGTTCATAAATTTAAAATATTTCCACGCTCTAAGCAACATGGTTATTTTGGAGATAAACTAAATAGCCCTACTGATAATGAGATTGAGAAAATTTTTACTGGGTATAACATAAAAAAAGAAAAGGATATCGCAGCGAGTGCCGCAGCTACTATAGCTATGGGGCATACGATTGCTTGGTTTCAAGGACGTAGTGAGTCTGGTCCTCGTTCTTTAGGAAATAGAAGTATATTAGCACCTCTTAATAAAGTGGGGGTAAAAGACTATTTGAATTCTCATATAAAATTTGAGAAGACTTTCGCCTTATGGTGCATCATTTACCCATGAGAGTGCTTCTAAATACTTCTTTGTTGATAAAAACTTCTATTCTCATTTTATGTCCTATTCTCTCAAAGTGAGAAGTGAGTACTTGGATGAACTCAGTGAGGTCACTCATGTTGATGGTACATCCAGAGCTCAGACTGTAACTCAAGGACAGAATCCACTTTTCCACAAATTGTTATTAAGTGTAGAAAATAAAATGGGAATTGCAGGTGTTTTAAATACAAGTCTTAATATTATGGGACAACCGATAGTAGAATCATTACAGGACTTAAGAGAGTTCTTCGATACAAGTGAGATCGAATACGTCTTTGTTGGAAATTATAAGGTATCTAAGAATGATTAAAACTCTTGTTCTCACATCGAGTAAGAATTATCGTTGGATGAGTATGCAGGAGATCATACCGTTTATAACGGAATCTTGGTTGAGATTAAATAGTGATGAGCATATCGTCGAAGTTGTAGACGTCGATAAGGATAATATCTTCAAGAGGATGAAAGAAATTATTTCATTCGATAATATTGTCTGCACATGCTTTACCGTTGAAATTTCGAGAACAATTGCCACGTTTAGAAAAGTTCTAGGAATGGAGTTTAAGACTTTTTTCTATGTTCATGGTCAGGCGACAATTGGCTTGTGGCCCCTATTAAAATGGGCCGGCGATGACTATCTTACATCAAATGATTATCTTGTGGTAAGTTGTGAAAGGGACATTGATTGTTTAAACCTGGCTTTTAAGGGTGCTAAGGTCATGTTGCATCCATTTCTACTAGGGCCACAATACAAAATTGATAAGAGTCAGAAAAATTCTAATTTTATTTACATTGGTCGCGTTTCTGAGCAGAAAAACCTCCATTCCATAATTTTAGCAATCAAATTAATTGAAAAACAAATGCGAGAGCATCATTCTAAGTTCACTATAATTGGTGGTACAGATGATCTTGGTACTCCCGTAACAGGTACTTTACCTATAAAGTATTTGGAATATTTAAAAAACTTAGTTAGTGATCTGTCTCTTAATGACTTAATTGAGTTTCGAGGTCATATTGATCGAGAACAATTTAACACAATTCTCTCGGATCAAAATGCTATCTTTATTAGTTCATCACTTCATTCTGATGAAAACTTTGGGGTTGCTCCATATCAGTATTTAAAAGCTGGAGGGCGTGGAATTCTTTCTGATTGGGGAGGATATGCACAATTTAAAGACTTCTTTGAAGGTATAGATTATCTGGATGTCTATCAAAGCTCACATGGGCATTTCTCTGATATCTCACAAATCGCTAGGGTAATGGAGAAGAGATTAAGCAATACCTCAACGATAAAAGAATTAGATCATTCATTGAACTCTTACTTGGCCACAATTTCAGATGCAGCGAATAAGGAGTATCAAAAAGACTTTGATATCGTTTGTGCGACAGACTTTGCGAAGAAAATCTTAAGAGATAGAGAAGATTTCTATAAGAATACTAAGTCTGATGATCGAAATCACGGAGCACAAATATTTACTTGTTTTAAAGATCAAGGGCTTCATCAATTAACTAAAGCTTATGGAGCAAAATATTTTAAGAAGAATAATTCTAGTTCCGATCTCATTGTCTTACCAATGGTTGAATTAAAGGATCATCATATTCTGATTACAGATCCACATCGTGGGAGCTTTGAAATTTCTCGCATGGCCGGTGTTGAAAAGGCCTATCGTACTTTTAGAGAAGAGGCGATAATCTTAACAGATAAAGAAGTTGAGTATCTTTTTGGCCTAGGCTACGTAATCTCTTTTTCTTAATTGTGACATTTTTATAAGTATCTCGGCCTTGGCCAATTTACTTAAGCTATCTAAGAGAGGATTGATAACTCTCATACAAAAGATAAGTTCATGCCACGAAAGAGTTTCCAAGTAGTAATTTAAGATATGAACTCTCTCTTCTTCACTAAGAGTCAAAAGAGAGTTTTCATTAGGTCGGTAGCAGAAATCGATAAATGGATGGGCTTCATTTTTAGCACAGAAATCTAACATTTCTTTAACTTCTCTCCAGTTTTCATGAACAACGAGAAAATTAAAGCGAAAGTTAAAAGGTTCCTTACGACTCTGATTATAGTTTTTCAATCTTTCGATATTATTTTGAACAATAGCGAGATTTCCCTTTATCCTAATTTTTGCATATGTTTCAGGATTTACAGAATCAATGCTAATTATGAAATCTCTAATCTTTATTTTATCTAAGTAAGAAATAATTCTGTTGTTGAGTGTCCAGTGCGCATTAGTTGTTATAAACCAGTCACAATCGGGGTTTACCTTGCTTACTTCATCAATTAGCTTATATGTGTCTTGCTGAATGAATGGTTCACCAGAGAGAAGCTCTAACTCCTTCAATTGCGGGAAAATATCTTTTCTGGCAGGAATCCAAAAATTCTCTTCATTATAGATATCATTTGGCTTTCGCCAGATATGGCACATAATACATTCAAGATTACATTTACCATTAAGATTTGCAGTCAGTTTAATAATAGGACGAGTTTGAACTTTGCTTAATTCGATATCACTATAGTGAGCATTATTATGACTACAGAGGTTGCAATGATCATATTTAATATGATTCTTACACTTCTTAACCTTTCCAGAGAGAAACTCCTGTCTCCACTCTTGAGCCTTA
>NZ_AUNJ01000380.1 GCF_000447775.1 Bacteriovorax sp. DB6_IX | reverse complement strand
AAGTTCACGCTATCCCATTTTCGTAACTTGCAGTCATCTTGAATGTTATCATCTGTAAAGTCCATTTCTAGTGCTTCGAGCTTAGAATATTTTGAAGGCAAAACAAATGGTTCCTTCTTAGGGTAATACCTGAAGGCTGGATTTGACTCACTTTTCAAACAAGCAACATGAGCAATATTTATATGGTTCCTATTAAAGTAAATTATATACTGACCATCTTTATCCAACATATGTCCAGAATTATTAAATCCTTCAGAGTAGACTAATATACATTTTTCTGTAATATCTCGTCCATTAAACTTAACTTTGGCTTTACCAAATGCGATATATTTATAATCTTTATCTATCTTTTCTAAGTCATGATCTTTAAATAACTTCATAAAGCCAACTTTTTTATAAAACCCGACCATTGCCACTTGCATATCAGCAGTTGAGCAAGAGACTAAAGATAATATAATTATAAAAATTAAAGGTCGCATGTCCCCCCCAATACACTACTTAACTGATCTTTTTTCTTGCAACCAACTTTATTCATATATAATAATGTTCCAGCCAGTAAATCTGCCGGATAGTTTTGCATATACATCAGAGGATCTTTAAGTGCTAAAATTCTACCATATATTGCAGAATGCACCTTTTCTCCAAATCCTCCAGTTAAAGTTCCTGCCGCCATTCCACTTACTGAACCTAAAATAAAAGCATCTCCCAAATCATCAGTATCACCAAGATTTAGTACTAAAGCGGTCAACACTCCAGTTACTCCTCCAACAGTAAGACCAATAGTCGCACCTTACAACGTATCTCATCAGCTTCTTCTCTATCGCATACCAATTTATTTAAGTCACCATCAAAATTTACAAGGTACACAATGAATTAAACGTGGAAGAAGGCAATTGAGTTTCACCTTACAGATGCTGATATTACATGGTTAAATATAAGGCTTCGCTGGTCTTTCAAAACGAAGATTTTAGAGACCGGAATCATGACGTTTGAGAGTTATCAACAAAGCTATTCAAATATATTAGATTTCTCCATGGCCAGAACCTTAGGCCCAAAGCGATCACTAAAACGTATGGCCACCTCATCAGCACCTTCTTCAATCGCCTCAATTGAGATATTCATATCGAAGAGTATTCTACTAGCATGAAGCTTTATCGTTCCCCCCTCATACTTCCAAGTTCCATGCCCATCATCTAGGTTAGGAAGGTTGTAGTACCACTTTCCATCTTTATAAAGAGAGATCTCAATCGGATAATCATTGTTAATGATAGATTTATCTTCTTGAAGGTTTGGGGTTTCAGGCATGGCCTTCTGATTAATATACTGAGAGAAGTCATCTCCTTGAACTTTAAAAAAGCGAAGTTCTGATTTCTTTGATTCAGAATTCTTTCCGCATGAGATTAATCCAAGTAAGAGTGTCATCATTAATAATTTCTTCATATAACTAGTATAGGTCTAGCTCTTAAAGAAAAAAAGAGAGGTAAATTTTATTGAAATTGCCTTCTCCACCACTCTTGAATCTCACGACAAGGAGATGAGTTAATATTTCCACAGATATTCCCACCTGGATGCGACTTACCATTGAAAGCACCTAGAGGCATACGTACCATCTCATTATTCGTTGCCGATCCCCCAGCACTAGGCTTTGGATTTACCAAAGAGCTGAAAAATTGGTCATGAGAGATCACGTGACATTGAACACAGCGATTATTAAGAATTGGCTGTACTGTATTTTGAAAGTAGGCCATTCCTGCACTACTTGGTGTATAAAGAGTGAAAGTTCTAGGAGTTCCACTTAACTGAACATAGTTATTTCCATTTATAAGATAAGCATAAAGGGTATAACTCATACCATTCTTATATTGTTCAGGTATCGTGTAACTAAAAGCGTGATTGCCAGAGACTCCCCCGTTATAACCTATTTGATTTGCAAAGATAGAACCAATGAATATCCCCGAGTTATTATCTCCGTTAATATAGAATTCTATATCAAATTGATCTTGAGACCTATTTGGATCTGCCGCCCACCCAGTAATTCTACCACTATCAGCTATGGCCATGACTTCACCAGAAATAGTAGAGGCACTATTTTGAAGACCAGTTTCTTTAATCCACCAAGTCTTAACAGCTTCGCAAACGCCATCACTTGAACCATCACAAAGATTTCCTCCAGTATGACCAGAGCGATTAGAAACCTTATTATAAAAGGCATTATCATCTTGGGCCACACCATCGAGGAGTAAAGTCTTAGCGGAAGTATAGCTAATAATTGATAGAGGTGCAGCAATGACAGGGTTCTCAAAGAGCGGTGCATGGCAAGCCACACATTTATTTTGAATTTTAGGAAGAACTGTTGATTGAAAGTAAGTTTCGCCAGTTACATCAATACTAGGCCCACTACCAGAGCTATTCCCTCCAGTATTCTTTGCACTTGTCACGCTACCATCAACATTGACAAGCTCTATTTCACTGACTGTCTTTTCTAAAAGCGCATCACAATGAGTGAAAAGAGTGAGAATAATCCCAATACTTAAAACTAATCCAATTTTTGCTTTATTAACTTTCAACAAAAAACTCCATCTATAATCCCTAAACAACTTATCGTATAATAATTAGAGTTTATTAGTTTATAGCTTTAGAGGAATTTATGAGGAAATTTAATCTACTTTTATTATCACTATTACTATCTTTCTCAGTTATGGCCGCACCAAAGAAAGGGGCGATCGTTCAAGTAAACCTCAATCCAGCTGGATCATTTCAGATAAAGGCAAAAATCAAAGGTTCCCTATCTAAGAAAGGCTCAATGCTTACAGCGAAGAAACTCACAGCAAGTGTTAAAAGTTTTAAAACCGGAATGGACTTACGAGATGAGCACACCAAGAAGAAACTAAATTATAAGAAATTTCCAAAAATTCTTGTGACAGATGTAAAAGCTAAAGCTGGAAATGGAGTCGCAAAGATTACCATCATGAATAAGGCCCAAGTGGTAAAATTCAAATACAAGGATATTGATAGCAAGTACGCAACAGCAAAATTTCAACTTAGCCTAAAGAAGTTTGGTATTAGCGGTATCAACTACATGGGTGTTGGAGTCGAAGACATTATTACAGTTACAGCGACACTTAAGAAAAAATAATGACGAAACTACTACCTATTTTCACATTAGTACTACTGATCTCTTGTCAAACTGATAACTCAAACAGTTTTGATCCAGATCTTGCGAATTCGCAGATTGATCCTATTAATACAAATCTCGTTAAGTCCTACAAAGTGATTCAAGATCGCTGTATTAGTTGTCATACGGGATATCATAATAGCTGGGCTTCTTATACAACAGACCAAGCTTGGATTGATTCTGGAAATATTACAGCGGGAGTTATTGGAGACTCACCGCTTGTGACAAAACTTAAGAATCGCGGTGGGAATATGCCCATTGGGGGGCCAAATCTCACGAATGATGAGTACGATGCAATCGTAACTTGGATCGAAGCCTTATAGACTAGAACTTGTACGCCACTCCAACTTGAGCAAATGAAGAGTGGAAGCCCAAGAGCTTTCCAAATTTAACGTCTACGAGAAATGTCGAAATATTCCAACTAAGGTTTCCTAGTAGTCCAATTGTCAGCATATCTGTTTTATCTAATTGAAAAGTCTCTGGTTGAGTAAAATCACCTGTTCGATATACGATCGGTGCTGAAACTCCAATGGCAACGCTTTGACTCGTCTTCCACATATAACCTGCAGAAAGAGTCATCATGATTTCGGCAACATTAGTTTGAAAATACTCAAAATCAGTATCATCCTCGCCTACAGTCGCATTCGCTCTCGTAATAGATGCTTCAAAGCGGTACTCATTAAAAAGATTTCCCATTGTCATAATACCAAAGAGAGTCGTACCTTCAGCCGAGGATTTAATTGTGGACTCTGTCCCACTCGGCGCTTTTAATGTGAGCTGATCTTGCCATGTACTATAGGCCAATCCAATATAGTATTGGGTTCTTTGCTGACTATCCTCTTTAAGTTTTTTGACTTGGGCCATGCCCGCAAGCAGCTTTTCCACGCGATCTTCTTTGTATTCCTGTTCGTTAAGAAGCTCTCCGTACTTAATCGCCATATCACGGTATTTTTCATATCCATGCTTTTCATAGATGGCCACATAGCTTTGAAAAAGTGCATAATAGACCTTCAGCATCCCCTTTGGCAGTTCATCAATTTCATCTATATCACTTCCTGACTTAAGGACCTTTCGAACCTGAGCATCTTGTTTTCTGTAATTTTTCTTCAGAATAAAGAAATACATTTTCAGCGCTTTAACATGCTCATCGAGATTTTCGTAGTTCTTTGCTAAAAGCATTAATGATTTATTAGGATAGAACTTTGTCTTAGTTCCATGCATTCTTTCTAAGATTTGGATAGACCTCTGATAATTACCCTTTTTATAACTTCTTAAAGCATCACGAAACTTATAGGCTAAGGCCGGCATAGAAAGACTTAGCAGTAATAATATTCTTATAACCATAAGTGCACCTGCCCTGCAAAAGTCCAAGTATCATCAGAATAGTTTTCAGAACTAATAGACTTTAAGTTATAAACATCCGCCCTAAGTTCAACCCCATTGAATGGGAAATATTGAATGGCCGGACCAATTTTAATAATTTTATTTTCGACTTCCGAATCAGGTTTGTAATACTCAAAAGTAAGGATCGAGAATAACCCCTTGGAAAGAAGCATATGATTCTGTAAAAAGAGATAAGTACTATCGACACTTCTTCCCGAAGTAAACTCTTTAGAGATCATTCCTAATTCGGCCATAATGCTCGATCCCTTATCTATTCCTGATCTCAAATGAGCCGAGTACATGGTCTTAGAATAATAACTATTAGATTGAGTCAGAAGCGATGCCCCTAGCCTATTCATATTATTAAGGGAGTATTCAATCTGTCCTGTTATCCCCGAAGGACGAATATCGTCTTCTTGTTCAAGATTTCCAATAAAATACTGCACACCGATATCAAAACTTTGATTCGTAAAATGATAAAGTAATGAGTGAGCACCATCGTTCATCGTTAACTCAGTTAGAGTTCTAGAAAATGAATTATGATCAGGGATTCTTAATCCAAAAACTTTGTCCATCATACCGGCATAGAATCCGTGGTTCTTATTTAAACGATAGCCGATGTAATGTTCTCTTGAGCGATAATTACTCTCATCACTATCAGAGTTATTCACAGGTGTAGGTGCATAGCCAATAGAAATCACTCCGAAAAGATTGTCATTCTTTGTTGGGCGAATCACGGCACCAACATTGGCCATCATATTTATCCAGCGAGCTTCAGTTGTCTCTTCACCTAGTCCTGTTTTTAAATAAAGTCCACGATAATTGGCATGAGGCTTTACATAGTCATTTTTAACTTTTCCAAGCATAAAACCAGAAATCTCACTCAACTCTTCTTTGGTAAGATAAGGCTTACTCCATTTATCATCAGAAATTGCGGTAGCAGAAACAGCGCGACCATAATCAGTCAAAGGTCCATTTCCAAATGGATTATAATGACATGTTAAACATGACTGGTAACTGAAACCAATATAGTTAGGATAAGCTGCGCTATATTGCGCAAAGAAAATCATGGCAAGCAAGGCCAACGCTTTTAAATTAAACATATATTAATTGTATTGTTTCATGAGATTTTCAACAAGGGAGACTTTATTGCTTGGCCTTTAAATGCCCCTCAACTTGGGCTGCCACTTTCTCTAATTCTAGATAATTATCACCCTCTCTTAATTTGAATTTTGGATTCTCTTTTCCAGCAATCAGATCATTGAGATAGTTGATAAATGCATAAATTGGTCCAGCGGTTTTGTGCGACAAAATTAGTCCACTTAGAAAGACTATCGTTCCAAAAATAAGAGTCAAAAATGTATAAGAAATTGAAAAGTGCCAAAGATACTGAGAATTAAAGACTCTATTTTCAAAAAGTACCGCTTGAACAAAAGAGAAACAGAAAATCCCAAAGATTAGAGATGAACAAAGGACAGCGAGGGTTAACTTTGCTGCAAATCGAAATTGCTCTTTTCTAAAAACAAGAACCCTACCCCTCTTATTTCCAGGATACCAAATAACATCTTCTTTTCTAAAAACCTTAAATAAAATTATTCCGGCACCCACCCACTGAAAGACATCTGCTATATTGAATGAGAAAGGACCAAGGGGAATAAAATCAACAGAAGCACCAAGAATGATTTTATCAAGAACATTACCAAAAATTCCCGATATTAATAACGTCATTCCGAGCTTCATCACTTTCAATTGAGAAGAAAGTAGATATACGAGAATAAGATATACTGAAAAGAGAAAACCAAAAATTGAAGCTAATGTCGTCAATCTGAGAAAGAGAGAACTATCTTTGAGCATACCAAACATAATACCGTGATTGAGATGAAAGGTACTAAGACCACTTCCCCACTTCTTTGAAACTTGATCAATAAATACTAAGATGCAAAATAATACGATATTCTTTAAAACAACTCTACCCATTACTGTAACTCTAACTCATCAAACTGCCATGCAAACCTATCTACATCGTCACCATTCTCTTTTAAAACAAGCATCGCATAACTTGCTAAGACTGTTTCTCCAGGTTCAATCGTCATCTCAACATAGTTATAAGTATTATGCTGAGAAGAATGTCTTCCATTAACCATAATTTTTGGCGCCTTAATTCTTAGACGCGATTGAGTTTGAATACGTAAATTACTAACTTCGTAAGTATAATCATCAAAAGAGCGCATGCTGAGCTTGAAAACCACGGCCCCATTTCCTAGACCAACTAAGCTTGAAATATCATATGAAACTTCAGCAAAGCTAGAAAAACTTCCACTTGCTGGATCAAAATCGTCATCTTCAGTTACATAAACTAGTTTTAATGCCGTTCCATCCTCGCGCTGACGTACCTCGAGCTGGTTATTACCAGTGGCCACAATTGGAACTTTAACAGGATCTCTTCTCGTTGAATGAGTTAGCTTTCTCCACTCGAAACCATTTGTGTTATCGATATGCCACTCATAATATTGTGACCCATCGACCTTGAAGAAGAATGAATCGTCACTTCCACTTGGTGCTCTTACAAGGGCCCAAATATTGTAATCGCCCGAATTAGGAGCAGAAAAATTATAATAAGCTCGCCCAGCATTTCCATTATTTGTACCCAGGAGCTGTCCATTATTATTTTGATTTTCAAAGTAATATTCAGCCCCATCTTGTTTTAGGACAAATGGAGTTTGTAACATAAACTGCTCTGCTGAAAATAACATCTGATCAACTCCCCCCATTAAACTTGAAAGAGGTCCTTTTTCCAAAGTCTCAAGGCCTTGAGGCTCTGGACTAGATTCTCCAGTACTACTAACAGCACTGATATAAGATTCAATGGCCGCTAACATCTCTGCAGCATTAGTATCACAATCAGACCAACAATTATGTCTTTCGTCTTTAAGCTTTAAGTAAAGTCTTGAACGAGAGGGGCTTGCTGTATCAATTTTCTGATTGGTTATGGCCGAAGAAAATGCAGTGTTCATATCACTTGCAGCATGAAGTGGTTGCTGAATTGAGCCATGGCAAGAAGCACAGTTATTTTTTGTCACCGGCCAAATAGTTGTTGAAAATGCAACAATCTTTCCAGTACTTGTACCAGCATTACTTTCGTTTGCACTCCCTCCAGGATTTGGAGCTTGTGCGTGACCAAAAGTTAGGGAGCTCTTTGTTCCCTTTCCCGCCCCAGGGACACCACAGTGAGTGTAGCCAATCAGCATTACTCCCATCAACGAAACAAGAATTAATTTACTCTTTATATTCTTCATTACAGCCTATTCATTAGTATGTATTTATCTAAATCTGCACCAAAAGGATTATCTCCTACTATTTTTGAGAGATCTGCCTCTTCTCCATGTAACGAGAGGTAATTTGCAACAATCGCCTTTGCCAAGTTCACAGAAGAATTACTTGTCACCATCGCAGAGTTTTCGACACCACCACTTTCTTTAAAATGACCGATCTGCCTTCTCCCCGTTCGAAGTTCAGGTCTTGCAGAATCACGATAAATCATCATAAAGGCACTTGATCTTTGACCAGAGTCACCTGTCCAAGTGTATTTCCCTCTTCCATCGTTTGAATTATCGATATCCTCTCGCGCAGCGACTCCACCATCTGTTAAAACATAGACCATAATATTCTTTCTCTTTCTTGCAGCAAGCGAGAAAATCTGACCAATAATTTCACCAACCTCGAAGTCTCTATTTTCACCCGTAGAACGAGTTTTATTATGGTAGTCATAACCACCCTTAGAAACAGTGGCCACACCGACATAACCATCAAGTAGAAGCTTGGCCATGGTGGCCGTTTGTCTCTTTACTCCTGTGTTCAATGTTCCAAAGACTTGCTGAACATCAGTATCTAATGCTGCATTAACAGCGTCTGGAGAGAACTGATTTAAGACATCCTGACTCTTAATATAACCACACTCGACAAGGTTTTTGATTTGATCAGAAAGTGAAAGAGAATTAAATTTTTCTAGCTTTCTCTTACTCATTCTTTCAATTGATCTCAAGAGCCTCTGTGCCTGATCACGATTAAAAATATCATTAATTCGTCCAAGATTAACGAGGTTCAATGCGTCTTCTGGTCTATTTATTGAGACTGGTCTCTCTTGTGGGTTTAAAGAAGACATTGGAACAATTGAGCGTCCTCCAGAGTCTGAATCTCTTGTCCCCGCTAAGTTTGCCAGAGAACCCTGTGCTCCTGCTTTATAAAGCCAATATGTCGGATTTAGTGGATTATTCTGAGTATCATCACTAGATGATGAACAGAAAATTCCGCCATCTACTTTTGAGCGAATGGTTATATTTGTGGTACTTAACATTCCTCGTAAAAATGCACTATCAGAGTGAAACTTAAGTCCAAACTCTTCATTGATAAAACTATTATTATTCTTAGGGTTCATATCATCTGGAAGCCCTAGAGACTTATATGTTTGTAGGTAGTCAGTTTGTCCTCCTGGACCACCAACCATAACATTCGAGCCAGGAATATTTGCTCCTCCAGCGAGATCGAGAATAAAGACAGGTGTTTTACCTTGGACAATCTCGTTAATCGCACAATCCGCCCCATAAGCACGATTGCTTAAAAAGCTGAGAACTCCAGGAGCAGCAAACCCCGATAAGGCCGTAATAAAACCATGAGAGAGAAAGTCTCTTCTCGTTTTCAATGTGTGTCCTTCTGGTATGACAATCTTACTTTCTTCTTTCTTCATTTCATTCTCCTATAAAGAGCTCACTTCAAGTGAAGAGAGTAAAGTTGTACAAATCCCGAAGGCAATATTGCGTGTTGCTGTTGTTGTATTTTCAGATGTATTCATAAGATCGACAATTAGCGCTTCCATCTCTTGTCCATACTCTAAGAACTCAACATCATTCTCTTCATATTGTGGTAAGAAACTCTCAAGTGATTCAGCGATAAAAACTTCGCGCCTTTGTGAGTTATATGCATCAGCAGGCCTTTGACCAAAATTTGTAGACGGCCATAGATTCGACCTCAAAGTCGTACTTCTCGTTGCAGTATTACAATATTCAGAGGCCAGCTTAAGAATCGCCACCTGAGTTGATGCCGTAAAACTCTTAATACTATTATCTGTAGGTAGTTGTGCTGAAATATTTCGGTAAAGACTTTGAATACTATTATTATTCTGATCAACCCCAGTAATTGAAGACATCGTAACAAGGATTTGCTCAAATCCCTTTAGGCCTAAATCAACTGTTTGCTCAACAAGTTTACCTTCTTCAGTTTCAGGAATAGGAGCATCATTTTCAGTTCCATTATGATTTGCTTCAACCGGGTAACTGACGTCATCACTATATTTAGATGTTAACTTTTGACTTGCAGGCATTCCACAATGGGTAAAAGTAAAAAGTAGTCCCCCTAGTAGACAGACTGTAGTTGTAATTCCTATGACTTTTTTATTCATCATCAATCTTCCTTAATCTTGTCTAGAGACAGAGTGTCGCCACTTCAGCAAACAGGTCTTTCATATTATATTGAAAATCATTTTCAAACTTTGTGGTAAGTGCGTTTAAGTCGGCTTCTTCGTACTTCGAATCAAAGTCATTCAAACACATTAGCTTATATGTCTTTTGAACCATACATTTCGAAAATTGTTTCGACTCTCCAAGTAACTGCCCAAGTGATCTTGCTCCATTTCCTGTTGGATTACTTCGCCAACCGAGAGAAGAATTCTGACCGTTGGCCCAAAGATTCATCCAACTATCGTCACGAACAATGTGACCAGGAGAAAAAAGATTATTCTTATTTATTTTTTCAGAAACAACGCCTGGCGTGTAAGTCACTTTCCCATCAACAAAATCAAAGTAAGCAAATGCCCCACCTAGTGCATCTTGTCCAGCATGACATCCAACACACTTATTTTTGAATGTTCTTGAATCTCCACCAGGAGCTCTATCAACATCTCTTCTTACTCTGAAGTCTGGAATATTTGTATCATGCAGCTCTTCAAAGTCCTTACAAAGAAAATTCATAAATGTATATCTTGTCATCGCCCTATTTGTCCCATCAACAAAGAAGGCCTCACCTGCAGCACGTGTCGTAATAACACCTGCCGTATCCATAATTCCTGTTAAGGCCGATTGAGTACGAGGGACAAGATTTGCCTTAAGATCATAATTTCTCTTTTCTAACTCAATATAGTGATTATTATTTTCAATTGAATAAGCTGGAACACCATCCAGTCCATCTCTAGCGGTATAAATCGTATCAGCTGTTAATATTCTCTTAAAAGGAACACCATCTCTAACAAAGCCAATAACTGTCGCGACATAGTCATTTAAAGGAACACGATTAGTTTGATCTTCATTTGTCCAAGATTTAACCCAATTCTTTAGGCGCAAATTATAAAAGTGTTTTGACTCAAGAGCATACTCAATCGCTCCCCTCTTATCACCTTGGGAAAGCATACTCGACATAGCTGATATTTCGGCCTTTTTTGGCGGAACTGAATTAATCCTAGTATAAATCTTGTACGATTGTTTTGATAATGTCGCGAATGCTAATGATTGAATACACAAACTCGCGATAAAGAATGTCATCTTCATCGAATCCTCCTAAACCCTGCCATAATTATACCAGTCTCAATTAATTTGATGTATTCAGACATGTTTTCCTATTTGCGGACGAGATTATCCGACAGCAGCACTCAACATCTTAAAGAATTTAGATACTTGTCTTTTTTGAGTAGGTTTTAAAGACTCTTTTAAGCTCTTCGAATTTCACCGGCTTGGTAATAAAGTCAATCATTCCTGCCTCGAGACACTCTCTGCGATCCTCTTCAAAAGCATTCGCAGTCAGTGCAACAATTTGATATTGGTTACCGTACATTTTTATAATTTCTTTTGTTGCACTCACTCCATCCATTTCTGGCATTTGAATATCCATGAGAATTAAAGAGAAATCTTTCTCTCTTTCTTTCTTCAAAATATCTAATGCATGAACACCATTGTTAGCAATCTCAAAAGAATAACCAATTTTTTGTAGTAGAAGTTTAACAAGTTTTTGATTCACTATATTATCTTCAACGATGAGGACGTGATGAGGATAGAGCTCAGAAAAGTTATTATCCTCTTCACTTGTCATTGCCACCTGATGGTCGTCTCTTTCTTCCCCGAAGGCAAAAGTCAAAATAGAAGAAAAAGTTGAGCCTACCCCCTCAGTACTTTCGAAGTGAACCTCTCCCCCCATTAGTTCTGTCAACTTTGAGCAAATTGAAAGACCCAATCCTGTTCCACCAAATTGACGAGTTATGGAGTTATCAGCTTGAGTAAAGGCTTGAAAGAGTTTTTCTTGTGCCTCTCTGGGAATCCCTATTCCTGTATCGATCACAGAAATTTTAATCTTTGCGCTATCAGGATTTATCTCAAGAGGACTGATTTCGATCGTCACACTTCCCTTTTCCGTAAATTTAATTGCATTAGAAATATAATTGACAAGAATCTGTCTAATCCTTGTCACATCACCTAAGAAGAATTTTGGTAATTTCTCATCATATTTCTCAATAAGATCAACACCTTTTTGAGAGGCTCGATATGAAAGAAGATACATCGCCTCTTCAACACATTTTTTTAAGTTAAAGTTTACAATTTCTAAATCAAAGCGACCTGCTTCAATTTTGGAAAGATCTAAAATATCATTTAAAATGGTAAGCAGGCTATCACCGCTTGATTGAATAATTTCAATCATCTCTCTCTGCTCATGTGTTAAGTTAGTCTCAGAAAGAACCTGGGCCATACCGAGGACACCATTCATTGGAGTCCTAATTTCATGGGACATATTTGCTAAGAATTCAGACTTCGCTTTTTCCGCTATCATTGCCATGTCTCTAGCTTTAATAATCTCTTCTTCATTTCGATGATCAATAATGATCTGTGACATGACATCACAACATGCTTCTAAGAATTTAATTTCTTCATCATTTCTTTTATGTCCATGAGACAAGTAAAGAACAAGGACGCCGATGACCTCATCTCCGCGCATAAGAGGAACATTGTAGTGCCCATGTGGTGCTATCCCTTCAAAAGTATTCTCGTGTCTCTCATCCACACAATCAGCGTGCACCGTTTTCTTTTGTTCAAAAGCTCGTCCACAAAGACAACGACCAGCTACAACTTCAGAGCACATATTCTCTATCGTCTCGCCCAAATTATTTGAAACAAAGAGCTTCAGCTTTCCTCCATCAGTGAGAAAAACCCCTCCTTTCCCAAGTATATCTAACCAACCAACTTTTAAAATATGTTGAAGACAGCTCGCAAGCTTTTGATGAAGACTCTTTTCTATACCATGATCTATATTTAAAAGCTTATTTAGCGCAGCAATCTGTTGATTTGATTTCTTTAAGGCTTCTTCTTGTGCCTTCTTATGAGTAATATCGGTTCTGATTGAAATTAATTCTACGATTTTACCGTCTTGATTGCGAATTGGAGAAATAGTGCTCTCAACCCAATAATAAGTCCCATCTTTGGCCCGATTTTTAATTTCTCCCTGCCAGGATCTTCCAGAGAGAATTCGATTCCAAATCTCTTTCCAAAATTCCTTTGGATGGTAACCTGAATTGATTACTCGATGATCTTTACCAACAAGTTCTTCCCGATTATACTTAGAGACTTCGATAAACCGGTCATTGCAATAAGTAATTCTTCCCCTAAGATCAGTAATACTCACTAGATTGTGCTCATCTAAAGCAAAAGTTTGTTTCCTTAGATCTTCGATATAATCAAAAGTCTTCTTTCTTTCTACAACCGATCCCAAATGCCCTGCTATAGAAATAACGAAATTCTTTTCTTCAGGGCTCCATTCTTTCTTCAATTGAAAGTATTCAACACAGAGAACACCTATCATTTCTCCAGAACTCCAGATCGGAGCATCTATCATTGAGTGAATACCAAGCGGCTTTAAATAATTGTCAGAAAAACATGAAGTTGCTTCAGAGTTATTTGCATCAGGTGCTTCAATAATCATCCCCTGCTCTAAAGCACGAAAGTAGTTCTCATAGTCACTAGAGAAAAGCTCTGTTCCTCTTTGAAAGTTATCCGTTTTCTTTAAATAGAGACTACTACAAAAAATACTCTTCTTTTCTCTACGATATAACCATACACTAACTCGATCTGCAGCTAATGAGTTGCAAACCGAACGACAAAAGTTATCTAGAACTGTATAATATTGCCCAACACTTTCAAAAGATGTCTGTTTAATCAACGCAAGTATTTGTTGATCAAGGCCTTTAAACTCACCCATAAATCACCATAGTTTATATTATAACCAAGGTTGATATTTTAAAGTAGTAAGAAAGTTAGGCTATTTTTCTTCATGATTCCCAGAGGTTGAGCTTCTTCTCCATCTCACTTTTAAGCTGCCCACAAGCCGCCAAGATATCATCACCTTTTTGAGTTCTAATAGTACACGTAATACCATTGTCTTCTAGTTGGTTTTTAAACCAAGTGATTCTTGAAACTGATGGTCTCTTAAAAGAGGATTCGGGATACTCGTTAAAAGGAATGAGATTGACCTTAGAAACCTTCTTCGGAAGGAGATCAACCAAGGCATCAATATCTTCCTTACGATCATTATACTGATCAATAAGAAGGTATTCGTATGTTATGTGACGATGGGCCTTTAATGGAATTTTTTTAATTGCACTTAATAGCCTATCCAGATCATAGGCCTTATTGATTGGCATAAGCTCACTTCTAATTTCATTATGAGCTGCATGTAAAGAGATCGCCCAATTGATAGGAGGAAACTCTGTTAGCTTTTCAATTTGAGGCACAAGCCCAGAAGTCGAAAGAGTAACTTTTCTTTGACTTAGACCCAGACCTTTTGGTTCAAGAAGAATCTCGGTTGCTGACTTAACATTTTCAAAGTTGTGCAGAGGCTCCCCCTGCCCCATATATACAAGATTAGAAAGACGTGCTTCCTCACCTTCTGCTTTTTTTATAAACTTAGAGATGGCCAGAAATTGACCTATAATCTCACCGGCCTCAAGGTGTCTTGAAAGCCCCATTGTTCCTGTGTGACAGAAAGTACAACCGATTGCGCATCCAACCTGTGATGAGACACAAATTGTCTTTCTATTATTCTTGGCAGGAATCATCACTGTTTCAACAGTTTTCCCATCTCTAAAACCGACAAGAAATTTTCTCGTCCCATCTTTTGATAGTCCTTCCCAAATAATTTTAGGAAGAGATGTATCAAAGCTCTCATTGATATACTCTTTCAATTTCTTTGGAATATTTGTCCAATTCTCCATATCAACTTCAAACTTCACATAGATCCATGAGAATAGTTGATCAGCAACAAATGGCTTAAAGCCAGCGGCCTTAAGGTTTTCCTTAAGAGCAGGAAGACTAAAAGAATAGAGAGACGGTTTTTCAAAAATTGGTTTCATAATCTGGCAAATGTAATCCTATAACATCATAATTGCAATGACTTAGGTAATAACTATAGAGCTAGAGAAGTGGCCATAGCCTGACTCCCGGTCACCTATCCTACTGAAATTACTGAAGAATTTTACTTCTCACGGATTCTTGCTAAACTATTACTACATTTAAAAGGATTTTATCTTAGAACAAAAGGATTTGTTTATGAACAGGTTTAAGGCCAGTCTCCTTACCTTACTCACTTTCTTTACCTGTACCCAGGCCATAGCTCTTATCCATCGAGTTCCCAAAGACAAAGATGTTATTAAGAAATTTACAACTGGTCAGCCAGCAAACCTTCTCTCGCATAGTGATGAATTTAAGATCGTTGTTTGGAATATGTATAAAGGTCAAAACGAAACTTGGGAAGAAGATTTTAAAGAACTAGCACAAGATACAAATCTATTAATCACCCAAGAAATGCATCTCAACAAGAAGATGGAACAGGTCTTTAAAACATTTGGAGACTTTGAATATAACACAGCGACTTCCTTCTATATGTATCGTAAGGATCGTACAGGAGTTGCCACAATTTCTGATAGCCCTGCAACCTACCAAAAGTTTCTTAGAACAAGAAATCGTGAGCCAGTTGTAAGAACTCCAAAAGTTGTCTTAATTACGAAATACCCTCTTGTAAATGGAGAAGAATTACTTGTGGCCAATATTCATGCGATTAACTTTGTTAGTGCTGAGAAACTAAGAAGACAGATTGATTCTGTTGCCAATCAAATTAAGAAACATACAGGCCCTGTTATTTTTGCTGGAGACTTTAACACTTGGTCTGACAAAAAACAGAGCTATATGAGAACGATAAATAAAATGGTCGGACTTACTGAAGCTCAATTCGAAGGCAAAGATGACCGTATGAAGTTTAGAGGAAAGAAACTCGATTATATTTTCTATAGAGGTTTAAATCTTAAGTCAGCGAAAGTCTTAGGTGAAGTTCAAGGATCTGATCACAAACCATTAATCGCGACTTTTTCAATCCAGTAAAATTATTTAATATCCCCCTCCCTGTTCCGATAAAGTCAAAGAAGACGTAATCAAACAGGGAGTCAAAATGTCATTAGATATTCAAATTATTAGAGATTCATTTGCTCAAGCAAAACCAATCGCTGATCAAGTCGCGGATAAGTTCTACGAGTTCTTATTTACTGATTATCCAGCAGCTAAGCCATTATTTGAAAATGTAAATATGGAAAGTCAAAAGAAGCAATTAATGGGTGGTTTGAGTAAAATCGTTGATCTCCTAGATCAACCGGAAGCCCTCACTAAATATCTAAAGTCATCAGGTCAACGCCACGTAAAATATGGAACAAAAGAAGAGCACTACCCTCTAGTGGGAAACACTCTTATTAAAACATTTGCTCACTTCTTTGGAGATGCGTGGACGCCAGAGCTTCAGCAACAATGGCTTATGGCCTACGAGTTTATTGCAAATACAATGCTCCAAGGGGCTAAGGAGTTTACACCTAGTCCAGTAGATATTCAGACGAAAATTCAATCTGTTTGTCACAAATTAATTGAAGAGCAAATGGATACAATCATTGACGATACAATTCGTGCACGAATTCGTGAAAGAGTACGTCAAGAGATCTATCAAGCGATTGATGAGGAGTTTCAAGCTCTTCACTTGAAAAAAGCAGCTTAAACTGCTACACATTGCTGGTGTTGAAATTTAATCTAAATGAATCAAATATAGACAAGGGGCTTGATAGCTCCTTGTTATTTCCGATAGATACCCAAAGCTAAAAATATTCATCTTGCATAAAGCAGTTATGATTTATAACTGCCCTATTTCTACTTGCAATTCTTCCACTAAAAACAAGCTTGTCATCAAAGATGGCCGCTACAAACGAGCTTGTGACTCTCGAAAAATTCAGCGATTCAGATGTAAAGTCTGTGGCAAGAAATTCTCTCGAGCGACTTTCAGTTTTGAAAAGTATCAAAAGAAACGACGTGTGAATCACCGAATTTATCGCATGCTCTGTGATCGCTCCTCCATGAGAAGTATCTCTCGCGAGCTCAATATCAACTACAAAACAGTCGCAAGAAAAGTTCAGTACCTGGCGGAAAAATCTCGCAGAAGGCAGCGAAGGTTTTTGAAAAAACTAGAGAAGTCTCAAGTACAAAATATGCAATTTGATGATCTGATAACTTTAGAGCATACCAAGATGAAGCCTCTAAGTGTGAGTCTTGCAGTCGATAAGAAACGCCGCTTTGTCCTTGGAGCGGAGGTTTCAAGGATTCCCGCCTTTGGTCATCTTGCCAAAAAATCAAAGAAGAAATATGGATTTAGAGAAAACCACCATGAGCGAGGGCTTAATCGTTTGATGGAAAAAAATTTTATCGAACAATTGATAGAGATGCTCTGATTGAATCTGATGAGCACAATACTTATCCAAAAATAGTCGCAAAATACTTTAGCTCACAAGAGCACAAACGATACAAAGGAGGAAGATCTTTGTGTGGCAGGACAAGGAGAACTCAAGCGCCAGCACTTTGACCCACTTTTTTACACTGAATCATACGTGCGCCATGTTTCGTGCTCATATTAACAGGCTAATCAGAAAGAGTTGGTGCTCAACTAAGAGAGTCGATATGCTTCAAGCGCATATCGATATCTTTATTTGTTTTTACAACTTAGATTATTTGGGGGGACTTAGCCCCACGTAAGTGGAGCAGTTTATAAAAATTACCTAAGAAGCCCAGAGAAGAGACCACGTTTCTTTTCTTCTGGGTTTTCAATTTTCTCACCCTTTTCAAAAAGAACTTCATTGAATTGAGAAACATTCTTAGCCTCGACGATGGCATTGTTAATGGCCTCACTTCCGCAAAGACATACACCATCTAAACGTGATTTTTCACTGAGTAGATAAGAAAACTTTAATAAGTCTTCCTCTGTATCAAAAGGTCCAATTCTATTTTCAAAATATAGATGGGCATAGTCATCCTTTAGAAGGCTAAGCTCATCAAACTCGATCATCCCTTTAATTGAATAAGCATGATCGATAAATCGCGCCATATTATTACGAGAATCGATTGAGTAAATGACAAAGAGAGTATGTTCTATATTCATTGCGCGATCACTCCAAAGTCTAAAGAAACACTTCCCTTAGGCATAAAGCTTAACTCTATTTCATGAGTCGTATTGGACATCTCAACATTCTGTTCATCAATAATCTTTTGAAAAACAAGAGGTGTTGGATATTTTATTTTCACCTTTCTCTTGTAGCTTGATGGATTAAATACACTTAGTCTTTTTACCTTATCAAACTTCAATTCACTTGGACCAACATTTCTCTCATGCCACGCATAGCGAACACCGCTTTCCGCATCAATCTGACAGTATGTCATATCCAAGCTATTAAATACTTTTGCCCAAAACTGATTCTTCTTTTCAGACTTCGACTCTTCCTTCATATCAAGATCAATAAGCTCTTGAGAGTCATAAATAAAGAGACGACCTTCACCCATAGAGATAGTCTCGATCTGAGTTAGATATCTTATCTTCTCAATTTCAAGATCATTTTCTAGGTAGAAAGACTCTAATCTTCTCTGAATATCTTCAGTCATTCCACGCTTATCAATGATGACATTAATACCATTCATAAACATTCTCAAAGCACTTGAGAGATATTTCATATTGAGATCAAAGCCAGAAAAATAGAAAAACTCGTGACTCTTGTCCAACTCATCTTCCCACTCAAAGTTCGAATAAGTAGAATAACAAAAATCCCATGAGAAAAAACTCTCACAAAAGTCAGTAAAACCCGACTCATCAATATATTTCTTCTTGTGATTTGAATTATCGTTGAAGAAGATTTTCATCGTATAAGACTGCTTAAAATAATAATCAGACATCGATGAAAGTGTTTTATCATTGAAGAATGTTTCGACACTTTCTCTTGATAAGAACTTATTTTTGAAAGACTGAAAAACCCCTTTCTTTCTTCTACTCGGCAAGAGAATGGAAGATGGGTAGATTTCGCTTCCCAAGAGAGTCAGGGCCTCATCAATTATTTCAATATCAGAGAGATTTTCTACTGAGCGGTGGAATAATTCTTTTGTATCACCAAGAAGGAATCCAAAACGTTTGTCACCCTGCCAGTAAGTCGCTAACTCATTTTCAGCTCCATCAAGGTAGAGCTTTCTGATCATAAGCTGATATTCTCGCTTAAGAGAGAGCTCTGTTTCAGAATCAACTGGACCAGAGGAAATCGCGCCTTCTTCTTTTTTTGCCTGAAGAAAACGAGAGAAACCATTTTCAAAAGCTGAAGAGTAGTCCTCTAAATAAGACGAGTATTCTCCATTTTGAACGGAACCACACTCCATGGCCCAAACACCAGCATCAATTCCCGAAAGAGAAAAGTACTCTGCTAGTTTGCTACAAAAGTGTGTGAAAGCGGTATAGATTCTTGGATCAAAGAATGAGTAGATCTGGTTGATATTACCGTCTCCATCAACATAGGACTTAATTACACCATTTTCATTCTTAGAATGGTTTCTTGCTAGAATAAATGGAATACCGCCATTTGGAAGATATGGCACAGGCGTAATAGGAAGTAAGAAAACAACTTCTTTATCTAATTGCCTACAAATTTCGAATAACTTTTTAAGATCTGTTTCAGGCTTTTCATTAGCAAAGTCAAAACGATCTCCAGTATCAGAGTGAAAACTCCAATTAATTGGGATAATAACTTTCCCAATTCCTGAGAGCTCTTCTAATTTTGTCTTCCAAAGGGATGCTGAAGTCTTCCAGTAAAGGAACCACCCTTCACCTGGAAATACGAGATCTTCATCCTTGATCACTGGGGTTGTTAACATTCCATGTCTCCTTAGCTCATATTCTAGCAAGAATCTTCGAACAAAGGCAATGCATTAGAAAATGAAAGATTTATTTTTTAAGAAAATTACTATGTGCAGCATCATGAATTTTCAGTAGCTGGGATGGCCTCTTTGATTTCATTGAGAAATTCATCTCGCTTTGATTCCTCATTTCTCTCGTAATTATGTACCTCAGAAAGCGTACTGATAATTTCAATGATTCGATCGATATGCCTATTGATATCTCTTAATAGTTCCTGAGTCTTCTTCTCATCCGTCTTACCTTTTTGCAGCAAGGTCACAATCATCTTGATTAGATTAAGTGGGTTTGAAATTTCATGGCGAATATTTGAAAAGCATTTATCAAGTTTCTTTGCCTTATCTTCTTTAACGATTAAGATTCGGTATTTTGATTCGGTTAGCTCAATTGATTCAACCAAACCCCTATCACTTGCCTCAACTAAGGAAGTTAAACTGCCGGAATGCTCACCTGAAACAAGTTCAACCTTCCCCTCATTATCTGATAGATAAATTTGCATGAATACCTCTTTCTCTCACCAGATATTCTACAATATATATAATTTTCATTTCATGATCTCGAAGAAAGAACTTCTTAAAATGGGATAATTTGTCTTAATTCTGCTATGAATTCGAGAGCTTATATTGAGTTAAAATACTCAAAAACATCATCAATAATATTCTTCTTTTCAAAGGAAAGTGGCTGGGACTTCAGAAAAAGTGCCTCTTCTTTGGAGATATACTTGGCCACCGCCATCTTATCAAGAATCTTATTAATCGTTTCTTCTGCATACTCTGTTAACTTCCTCTCTCTAAAAGACTGAGAGTAGCGTTTAGGATTAGGTAAGAGCATTGCCAAAAAAGCCCCTTCTTTTGTATTGAGTTCACTGGCAGACTTTTTAAAGTAATGCTTGGCCGCCGCTTCGATTCCATAGATTCCCTCTCCATACTCAATGACATTTAAGTATAGTTCAAGAATTCTCTCCTTACTAAGTGCTCTCTCTAAAATAACGGTGGCAATTAATTCTTTTATCTTTCTTAAGTAACTTCTGTCACCATCAGTAAATAAGTTCTTTGCCAGTTGTTGAGAAATAGTAGAAGCACCACGTACTCTCTTGCCTTCGTACATTTCGATGAGAGCAATTTGTAGCTGGTTAAAATCAATTCCACCATGCTCAAAGAAGGCCCAGTCTTCGCTAATAACAATTGCCGAATAAACTGTTTCATCTAGTTTAGAGAGCTTTGCCCAACTCTTCGGCTTTTTCGTACTAAGACGGTAGTCAACTCCTTCTTCTTTAGAAAAACTAGTTTGGACATAGCCTTTTCTAAGTTGCTCTACTTTAAGCACACTAAATGTCCCAACAGTTACGACTGTTAATGAACTTAGTATAAATAGAGAGAGAACAAGTTTCTTCATCATATTTCTTATCGGCTAATTATTGGTGTATATGCTCGTGATCTCCGTGGCCATCTTGACCATGGATTTCAAGTTCTTTTGCAACTCGAATTGTTCCAATATCATTTTTTGAATGGGCGTTAAAAACATCATTCTTAAGATCGGTGGCTCCCATCTCTTTTACCCAAACAACATATCCATCACCTGTTTCCCAAGATGCAAATCCCTTTTTCTGATATGTTGGCTTAGAGTTTAATCCAAATGTTTTGATCGCGATATTAACGGCTTCTTGAAACGCATTTTTAGAAGGACGATACTCGAAAGAAATATGTTGCGCAAACTTCTCTCCATTCTCATCAGTAAAGAATTGAGCATGAAAATATCGCGCTCCAGGCAGCGAGTTTTTTGATCTAATGATATGCATATCCCCTGTCGCATCATTCTTATTCACCGATACAATTGGTTCAAGTCCAGACTGACGCATTTGAGTGATCACATCATTGATTTGTACTCTACTCTTTCCAAACTCACTTATTAATGAAGAAAAAGTTTCGAGAGACTTTCTTTCTCTTGGTGTGGACTCTCTTAAGTCTTTATTTACATTTGCTGAAGTTATGACTGGCTCCTGACGAGCATGGGTCTCGACCTTCACTTCACTCTTTTTAACTTTCGCTAAGTTCTGTTCTTTTTTTGCAGTTGCCTCTATTTGGTTAGAGCTGACTTGAGTTTCTTTAAACTCATCCTGATTCTGCTGCCCAAAGAAATAGACAAGAGCACCAGCACTCAATACCAAGATTAAAACTTTAAAAACTGACTTCATTATAAATTAGCCTCTTCCCACTTAAGGAGATACTTCGTTGGGTTCATAAGGTCTGATCTTCTTCTATACTTGTTTCCATTTGTTGAAAGAGATCCCTTCTTATTTCCTCTATACAATTCAAAGTGTAACATTGGACGACAACAATTTGAGTTGACCTTCCCAATAAAACCTAACTTTTGCCCCATTTTAACAAACTTTCCTTCTGCAACTCCAGAAGCTTTTTTCCCAGTTAATTCTCCATACCTCACAATGAAACCACCACTATGTTTAACTTCAATAGCATATGTTCCTTGATAAAAGTAATATAGTCCTCTGACGACTTTTCCTGGCGCTACAGAAAGAGCAGGTTCATCAATGTAGCGGTAAAGATCACAAGCTGCGTGTGCCCTTTTACCTCCACCTCTTCTCGCGTTAAACATTCTCATCCCTGAAGTATAACTATGAGTTGGTTTCTTAACCGTTGGAAAGTCACAGCATTTCTTATCGTCAAGACCAGTGATCTGAGTATCAACAGGAATTCCTCTTTCTTTCTTCTCAATTTGGTAACGGCATTGACCAAATGGTGAAATAAACTTCTCCGCTATCCAACCAACTTTTTGATCAGATTCTTCGCGATCAGCAAATTCAACTTTTACAAAGGTATACTCCACGCCATCAATCACCTTTACTTTCGTATCTTCAGTGTCCCATGACTGGAAAATTTTAACTTTCTCATTCTTTGAAGCTCTAAACAGTACAGTATCCAATTCTTCTGATCGAACATTTAGTGTCTTACTCGGAACACAGACCTGATTCTCCATACTCTTAACAACTTCTTCTACATCTAAATTCTCTTCAGTCGTCGCAGTTGTTGTCACTTCTTGTGGCGCTTCGATCTCTTCTTTTGGGGCCAGTGGACTTAAGCCTTTTAAGCTCTTATTACTTGCTCCAAAATATGAGTTCCCTTGTAGCTCTTGAATCAAACGATCAATGCCTTCTTCACTGGCTTCCTCAACCTTATCTTCTACAACAGCTATTTCCGCCTCTGAAGAATTAATGAGGTCTTGAATATTATAGGCCCTCGCAAGCTCTGTATTCTCATCTCTGTCTTCATAATACTCATGAGTCACAAAGTTCTTAAATAATTTTGTCTCATCCCAATAAACACCAACAAAGGCCTTAGGGTCAGAGTCTTGTAGTGAATCATAAACTCTAAATAGCGTATACTCTCGCCCTTTATCACCACACTTAATATTGTAATAACTATCACTAGATTCAATTTTCCAAAATGAGCTCTTATTAACTCCAAGAGTTTTGGCATCTTCTCCAAGCTCTTTTGAATCCACCTCTAAAATATAATCATCTAGCGGCACGAGAGATTTATGAAAGAGATAACCTCTATCTAGTCTCTCCGAGAACCAACGTGTCTTTTGAACACTTGCTCCTTGATTCAAACCGACGACTTCAATATGTTCATAATCTCTTTTCTTTCTCGCAGGAATCAATTTAACAAGAGAGCCATTAATTAAGTGTGACTGTCTCACACCCTTATAATTTCTCAAGTTTTCAATACCTTTATTTTGTCCTTGTCCCCAAAAACGACTTATTCGAAAAGGTATGGTTTCGTTGGCCGTGATCTGACAAGAAACAGGTTTCATCAAACCTTCTTGATTATCCCAAATAAAAACAGGAAAGCTTGCATAGGCCTTCATCGAAGTTATTAAGGTAAAGAGTGAAAGTAAAAAACCTTTCTTCATATAAAAATTCCTCTAGCTAAAAAATAAAGCATTTGGAATTTATTATAGCGAAAACAAGCTGTGGACACGCCCGAGTGGGCGTCATTTACAAGGGTGTCAAAATCTTTTACAACAATCTTTTATTTCAATGACTTAGTGCTATCGTGCCCTTGAAAAGAGGTCTGAAATAATAAAACCAATTCCAATTCTTTCCGTTTTCTTGTCATAATCGATTAGGGAGTGACCATAACCATAGTTGAGTTTTAGATAATAACGAAGCCCTTTATTGAGTGGAAAGCTGTATGAGAACTCTGTCCCCATCTTATGAATTCCAGGGAGTATTTTAAACCTAAATTGATTGCGACCAAATGACCTCTGAATAAGTAACTCTCCGTGACCAATATATTCTTTAGTATTTGGGTTTTCATCAATATTGTCCGTATCTGGTAAACGATACCAAATGGTTGGGCTGATGAGAACCTTCCCGACATTAAAGAATACTCTCGCAAAGAGTCGGTCCCAACTGCGTGACAACTCTTGAATTTGACCATTAGACTGATGAACATATCCAATATCATAACCAAAGAAATTCATTCCAAAGATATTTCTCGTATTTTCAAAGAGTCTTCGTGCAAATATCTCTGGCTCATAATTTGTTTCTCTAAACTGACGAGACCAATCTCCATTATAGACTTGCCACCATGATCTATGAGTATACCCTAGGAAAACATTGAACTCAGAGTTAAAAATTTCCTTACCGACTAGGACGAGAAAACTAATTTGAAACTCGGCCTCAAGTTCTCGGTTGAACTCTCCCCTCTTTTTAAACTCTTCTCGTGAAGTAAGACTTTCGTACACTTCTTTATTAGGTGTATTGTTATAAGAGAAAGGGATAAAGAAATTCCCCTTGTGAGGCAGAAGAACATAGCGCTTCTCCAATAGCGAATTATACTCCTTGCGAATTTGATCAATTTTCACTTCATCTTCAGCCAGAGCCGAAACTGAAAAGAAAAATAAGAACAGCAAGAAATACTTCATATGAACTCCCATAAAAAAAGGCATCTTAACGATGCCTTTATATATTTGTGAATTATCTCTTTATTGTAAAGTTAATAGAGTCAACTTCTCTCCATCTTCTTTTCTTTGTCAGCCTCACTGCAGTAGTTCCAGCTTTCCAATGTTCACTCAGGTTAAAAGCAAGAATATG
>NZ_AUNJ01000379.1 GCF_000447775.1 Bacteriovorax sp. DB6_IX | reverse complement strand
AATTCCAAAAGGATCGTCAGAACCGAAGTATTGAACACCTGCTTGAGAGTAATTAATCTTTCCAGCTCTTGGAAAGAGATAAGACTTCACACCTGTATCAGGCTGTAAAACAGTATAATAATCTTGAAATAAACCTGTTGGAGATTCTGGATCAGAATTAAATAGAGCGGCACCAGAAATTTGCCAATCAGACTCAGCAAAGAGACGGAATGGACCTTTGTAGAGTCTTGCTACACCATTCTCATCAGTAAAGGCCGAACCATAAGTAAGAGATGTAAGACTTGAAGTACTTGTTCCAAGAACACTCTTGAAATTTGTTAAGTCTTTATTGTCAGGAAGACACTTTCTCAAGTTATCTGCTTCTAACTCACTTGCGTAACCATTTCCACTCTTATCATATTGCTCGTAGAGTGGTCTGTCTGTGGCCTCAACATTATTTCCATCATCATCTGTTTCAATTGAATAGAGACCAGAATCACTTATTTTTGCATAAGCATAGTAACAAACTTCTCCGGCCGCATCACATTGAGTATTGGTAAGAGACCCTTCAAAAGTTGGGTCATCTTCAAGAAGAAGTCCACGGCAATATAGACCAGAGTTTGTTGGGTCTTGAGTTGGATCAAGAACAGTCCCAGTTTCATCATAGTCATTATAATCGAAGAGATCGTAGAGTAATCTCGTGTCTCTAAAGGCTTGGTTTTGAACATCGAGAATAATAACATCGATTTCACTCGATTGTTGCAATCCCCCTACAACTCGTCCAATAACCGCAGGAATTGAAATCACATGTCTCTCTCTTCCCATGTAGAAACGAACTGAAATAATATGCTCTTTTAAAGCGGCAATATTAAGACCTGAAAGATAGAGATATCCCTCAAAGTTTTTTGGGATTGAAACTTTCTTTCTAAAAGTTCCTGTATTGGGATCAACGATTTGTGTGACTTCTACTTTAGCAGTTGTTAGGGCCGTATCGGTATCAAGGTCATTATCACCTGGAACTGCCCCACTTCCTCCGTTATTCTCCCCAGTGCTATCACCACCAGAAGTGACGTCAGAGTTTGATCCTACTCGACGGCTCGCAGGATTCTGAGGCGCCACGCAGGAACTCAGAATTAAGCTTAGTAATGTCAAAATACATAAGGCATTCTTCATATAATCTTCTCCATAGAGCTTATCGCCCAGATCAACATGGAGTTTGACCAAGTAGTTCTATTTTAAGGGATAATAGGAAAGCTTTGCCGATAAATATTTAAGTGTCGCCCACTAAATAGTTGAATACTCGTGATTTCGGGTAAAACAGTCAGACAATTAATAGAAATATTATGGATAATTCAAATAGACTAATAGAGACCAAATGCCTCTATTGGTGGTCATTTTGGAGCTTTTGAGAGGCCGACTCTAAGAAAGTCACAATAAGGGCCAAGATCAAAAGAGTAAAAGTCGCAGAGATGAAACTCACTGGTAGAATCACAAATTGCTGGTTCCCTAAAATATCAACGACTCTTGAGAGAAAGAGACTTACTCCTTCCCACGCCATAGAAATAACAAAGACAATGGTATAGACACTATAGTCCACTGCTGCGAATCTCTTTGTTTTATGAAGTATCCCCTCTTCTTTAGTATTGTTCGAACTATTGTCCGTATCAAAGAGAATTGAGACAATGGGAGAAAATAAAAAGAAATAAAGAACTAAGAGACCAGGTATAATCAAGGCCACAAAACCAAGCAGACAGAGAATCCCAAACCCAAGATTATAGAAGACAAAAGTTGGATAGTCCCAAAAAGCCTTGCGACTTGAGAACTCAACACCTCTAAGTTTAGCTAAAAAGAAATTTAAAAAGAGAACAGTTATAAGACTTCCAACTATCGCTTCAGTCAACCCAACCGTTATAATTGTAGCAGTATCTGTCGCTCCAGAGAAAATCATTGTTAAAGATGAGACAAAAGAAAGGGCCAGAATATAACCTATGATACCTTTAAACTCGTTTTTAAAAGTTTCCATCATACGATAAAAGATATCTAAGAAATTAAGCTCCACCTATTCTCCAATTAACATTCTTCAAAAGTTTTTGTCTGGACGTTCTTGCGAACACCAGGCACAGAAAAAACACGACCATGAAAACTAATATAGACACCAGGCTCCAAGAGCTTGGCCGCAATAAGAGACTCTGTCACATTTTGAAGACCGTCACTATCCATAAAGCCAGTTGGCTTCATGGCCCCAGTGAAAATGATGGGCACATCAATATGTGGAAGTGTTTTAAAAATAAATTCAGCTGACTTACTCATCGTATCCGTTCCATGTAGGACAACGATTGGAATCTTCTTCTCCATTTGAAGAGAAAGAGTCTTGGCCAAAAGAGTACGATCGTAATCTGTAAAATAAAGAGAATCTTTATTGATAATATTAAAGACGTGGAGATTTGTATGAGGCAAACGCAACTTATCAATAATGAATTGCTTCAAAATTGACTCTCTATTTGAGAGTGACCCATCCATTTCGTCATATGACTTTTCAATTGTTCCACCAGTCGTGACGAGAACAATATCCTGGCGATTGACAATGCGCTTCATTAACAGACACCTATAATTGAGTAGTTACAAATTTCGGACAATCTTACTCGTTTTAAATCAAGAGAAAAACTGAAAAATGAGGACTATATCAATTTTTCTAGCCTTGACGTCCACGCCTTGGGCCCCATATTGTATATGAGCAAAATTTTTGTAAAAGGAGTTAAGAAAATGACTACACGCACAGGACATATCTCAGTTTCGACTCAAGATATTTTCCCTATTATCAAGAAATGGCTCTATTCAGAGCATGATATTTTCCTTAGAGAGCTAGTTGCTAACGCTAGTGACGCAATTACTAAGAGGGCCACTCTCGCCAGACAAACAGGCCAGAAAACGCCAACAGGAAAGATTGATATTCGTGTAAATAGTGATGCTAAGACTGTTCAGCTTATCGACAATGGAATTGGGATGACTGAAGAGGAAGTTGAAAAATATATTGCACAACTTGCTTTTTCTGGAGCAGAGGAATTTGTAAAAAAACTAGAAGAAGCTGGTGGAGAATCAGACAAAGATATCATTGGTAAATTTGGGCTTGGTTTCTACTCGGCCTTTATGGTTTCAGATAAGGTAACTGTTGAGTCTCTTTCGATGACAGAGGGAGCAAAACCAACAAAGTGGACTTGTGAAGGTGATACTGACTACACTTTTGAAGAGTCGAATAAAACTGAAGTTGGTACAACAATCACACTTCATATTAATGAAGAATCAAAAGAGTTCCTTGGAAAATGGAAACTTAATGAGACATTAAAGAATCACTGTGACTTTATGCCATACCCTATTTCACTTCTTGATGAACTTGAAAAAGTAAAACCAAGAAAAGAAGATGGCTCTATCGATGAAGAGGCCGCGGAAGTTCCAGCGCAACCAATGATCGTAAACGAAACAAACCCTATCTGGAAAAGAGACCCAAGTGAGCTCACAGATGAAGACTATAAAGGTTTTTATAGAAAGCTCTATCCAATGGATGGTGACCCGCTATTTTGGATTCATCTCAAAGTAGACCACCCATTCACACTAGATGGTGTTCTCTTCTTCCCAAAATTTAATCCGACTAAGCCTTTCACTGAAAAGAATATTAGACTTTACTGTCGCCAGGTCTTCGTATCAGATAATGTTAAGAATATTATCCCTGAGTTCCTTGGCCTACTAAAAGGGACAATTGACTCAGTTGATATTCCACTGAATGTTTCAAGGTCTTCTCTTCAAGGTGATCCAAATATCAGAAAGATCTCTAACTATATCGTGAAGAAGGTGGCCGAGGCCCTGAAAAAGCTTCATAAGAAAGATAGAGAGAAGTACGAACAAATTTGGGATGATATTGGTCTCTTCGTAAAATATGGATGTGTTTCAGAAACAAAGTTCGATGAACTGATGAGAGAGAGGGCCCTTCTCAAAACAAATGAAGGTAAGTACTTCACAGTATCAGAGTATGCAGAAGCAATTCCTGCTGATTACAAAGAGAAAATGGAAGGAAAGATTCTCTACTACGAAAAAGATAAGGCGAACGCATCTCTTTTAGCTCAGCTAAAAGAAGTTGGACTATCAGCTGTAGAAACTGATGATCATATTGACCCTCACTTTATTCAACACTGTGAGGCCCACAAAATTGGTGACAAGGAAATTTCATTTGTCTCAGTAGACTCTGAAATTGAAAATCTCCTTGGTGGTGAAAACACAACTGAAGACGATATCAAAGTCAAAGAAATGTTTACTCAGTTCTTAGGTCTAACTAAGACTGAAGAGAATACTCCTGCTGACAAAGAAATTGAAATTGGAAAACTAAAGAATGCGACAACACCGGCCTACATTAAGGTTGATGAGCAAATGAAGAGATTTGCCCATATGGCAAAAGGCATGGGACAAACAGGGGCCTTCCCGACAAAGAAGACACTTGTGATCAATTCTCAAAACCCACTGGTACAAAATGCTCTAAGCTACATACTGATGGAAAGAATGATGAGCTTGCAAAGAAAATCTGCGTTCATGTGGAAGACCTCGCAAATCTGTCTAGTGAGGGATTAGATATGGAGCAAAGAGAGCACTTTGTGAAGAGATCTCAGGAACTTATCCAAGAGCTCTCTAATTTAGCACTGTAATGATAGAATGAGTTTATAGACTCGAAGAAAACGAACAACACATACTTGGACGTCTTCCTGGTTTTCAATACTTACATATCATAAGATGTTCAAGGGCCCGCCGAGAAATCGGCGGGTTTCTTTTTCCTGTAAATACAATTGCTTAATCCATATTAGTTTTTTCACTCCAGATAAATTTTCTTTACTCAATAAAAAGTTATTGCTAAGTTGCATCAATTGAACACATTCGTAAGGTTACTATGGAACAAGCAATCAAACTTTCATTTGTGACAACATTTGCTTTGTCGCTGCTTAATTTAATTATCTACTTTGTCTTGAAGAGAATTTGGAAAAAAGAACTCTTAGAAACCATGACTCTCTACTGGTTTTCAGTGGTCATTCTCTTTCTCATACAAACTCCACTCCAGTCATCTGTTGATAATCTCATCATAGCCTTAGCATTCTCCCTGAATGTGGTTCCTGCGGCGATTATTGCCAAGATTTATCAAAACTCATTTGATGAAAAATTTAATTATACTAAGTACCTCTTGGCGCAAATTGCAGTAATGTTAACTGCAATTATAATGAAGAATAATGGCTTTAGTTTCACGCAATTCTGTATACCTATTGTTGTTGGAGTCCTCTATCCAGTAATTGACTCTATTAGGGCCTATATTAAGAACTTTCAAAAAGCGACTCCAATTCATGGAATCTTAATATTTGTTTTCATCTACTCAATTGTCACAACTTTTAATTTTGCTTTTAATAGACTTTCTACTGACCCAACAGTGATATGGTGGGGCTGGGTTACGGGAAGTTTCACTTATATTCTCTTTTCGTCATTCCTGCCTTTCTTTGTACTACAAGAGATCTTTAGAGTTGAAGAGAAGAAACTCACAGGGATTATTGAAAATAAGACTAAGGATCTCACGACCCTCAACTCAATTCTCTCACATGATATCAGCAATGCCTTACAAGTCATTGATCTCTCAGTTATGAGAGTTATCAAAACAGAAGAAATGAGGCACCTAACAAAAACAAAGAATAAGATTAATGAGACACTCGCTCTTTTGAGATTTGTAAGAACATATTTTAAAAATAAAGATCGCCCTGTGCCAATAACTCAGATTCATTTCGAGAATACCCTGATTCAATCAGCGGATTCCTTAAAAGAGATGGCCGATGAGAAGAATGTCTCTATAAAAGTCACATCAGAACTCCCTCCGGGAGTCGAAGTCCTCTTTGACGAGAATCTTTTTAAAACTTGTATCGTTGGAAATATTTTAAAGAATGCGATTAAATTCTCTCACTCTGGTGAGACAATTGAAATCAAGGCAATGAAGGATAATAACAATAGAATCCTTCTTCGAATTAAAGATTCAGGAGTTGGAATGTCAGAGGATCAACTGGCAAGTGTTTTTACAAAGGAAGGAAAATCAACATTTGGTACTCGTGGAGAAATCGGGACCGGACTTGGCCTTCCGATCGTAAAAGAACTGATGGAAGACCATGGTGGAAATATAGCTATAAGCTCTGAAGTTAATAAAGGTACAGAAGTTATCCTGACATTCTAATGATATTATCTCCTTGCTCAACTCTCTCAACTTGATAGTAAAGAGGTAGAGCAAGGGCAACGACCCTTTGCCATGTCTGATCGATCATCGCCTCAATTTCAGCGGAGAGATTGAGTTGAATAGAATCTCTATAAAAAACAACCAGATCAACAGGCTCATTGATTCCACAAATAAAGTAATCAACATTTTCTTGAACCATCTGTGCCCCTACTTTAAGCGTTGTTGTATGCATCCCTTTAGATCGCCTCATCGTTCCCGTCATAGCGTCAAAATCTGAATACTCAAGTCTCTTGACGGCCATTGTCGCCAAGACATCTTTCCAGCGTATGCCATCTTGAGTTCGTCTAAACTGTTTCGCGACCGTAAAATTACAGCAAACTAAGATATTCTTTCCCTTCCTGATTAATTTTTGAATAGCAAGGTCATTCCAAACCTTAAAATAAGAGTCATCTCTTGCACAACTTTCATGGAAGTCCGCCGACTTCATAAAAACACACCCAACGCAGTCTCCTTTATAAAAAAGAGTCAGTATCTCATCCTGTCTTGTGAACTCATCAGAATAGATCATCCCTTCTTTTTGAGACCACTCGTCGGTCATCGTATCAATCCAAACCTTCTTCCACATGGAATATGTTTTCTCATAAATATCTCTAAACTCTTTTGCTATATTACGTCCTGGTATTAAATATAATTCTAGGTCCTTCATACATATTCTCCTTGCTAGCCCCTATGCAAAGCCAGAAAAATTATGCGGCCACTTTTGCAGTTTGCCCCTGCTTTTGAGTTGCCTCTACCGCCATGGCCTTCAAGAGTTGTAAGAATATATACTCAGATTGAGAGGCATTCACTTTAATTAATTCCTGTAAATCCATTGGAAGTTTATTGATAAGTTCATTGGCCTTTTGAACATGGGAGATATCTTCTTCTCCATGAACTTTTAAAAAGCTTGATTTTACACCTGCCCCACTTTCAATCTGATGATAAATATCGAGACCAATTTTTGCGGCCAATGTTTCAAGATACTGAATATAGCCCATCAGAACTAAGGGATGTTGATGCTCAATTTTATAATACTGTGACTCATAAAAAGAACTCGTCAGAGGATGTTCAGGGTAATCTTCAATCTTCTTCCCTAATTTCTTAAGATCAGCAAGGGCCAGTTTCTCATGAGAGTTCTCTTCGGCCATATGTTCTTTAAACCTCTTAATGAGACCTTCGTCATCAAGTCGAGAGATACAAAGTGCCAGAAGTTTTTCAGAGTGTTTTACGTAGTAATAAGTTTGTGCAAAGTAATTGGCCAAGAATTCTTCATTTTCCCAAGGTAAGTCGTTAATTGAAAACATATTAATCCTCTCAAATTAAATGATACTCAAAGAAGTTTGAGTCATCTCCATAAGAAATGATTATAAAGAAATTTTCATTATTAAATATAGACCATTGAGATTTCAATTAAATACACAAACTGTGTTCATAGAATAGTGCCAATAAAAAAAGGAGACATTCGCCTCCTTTCTTATTGATTTCGTGATTCTATATGATTAGGAGCTTAGCGCCCCTTCCTCTAAATTTCTTGTGAATTTGCTTAAGTTCACTACATTAGCATCTTTCTCAGTTGCGTTATTGTCACCAGGAAATGAGACAATATTTTGAGAACTTGTATTTAAAATTCCTTTACCATTTGTATGCGATCTCTTTGAGTAACGGACTTGTCCCTCTTCTCTTTCCTGTTCCTCTTTACAGTGAATACATTGAGTTGCAATTGGTCTTGCTAATAGTCTCTTCATAGTGATGTCTTCTCCACATTCTTCACACTCTCCAAATGTACCAGAAGCTATTTTTTCTAAGGCATGATTCACCTTCTTTAAGAAGAATCTATCTCTACCTTGTAACTTTAATAATAATTGAGCATCTCTCTCATTAGTCGTCTGATCGATGATGTCACCATTCCTTAACGCTTCAAGATCTCCACCTTCTAACTTGGCCTTGGCGAGTAATTGCTCTTTCATTGTTCCAAAAAGAATTTCAAAGTGCTTAAGATCTGTCGTGTTCATAGGTCCTCCTTAAAGGTTTAGTATATGGAATCCTTCCAAAATTGATCATCCGTGTCTCGAGCGGCAACATCCTATCGCCCTCTCGTGGCTATATAAAGCAAGGTGCGTGCCAAGTTTTACGCCCTAAGTTAAATAAGATTTGCTCGAATGTGGTGGAATTTTGTCCCTAAAGTGGGGACATTTTCGGAGGCAATGTGTCACTTTGATGACTTCAGTGCCAAAATAGACAAGTTATTGAATTAACTATTAGAGGAACTTATATGAAACAACAAACTCATTAGAGTCGCTATAGAAGACCTGTTTTGCGCCCTCATAACACTTCTTTACGCCTCTAATTTGAGAAAGTTTATCAGAGAGAACCTTTAATGAAGAATCAAAATCAAACTCCTCATCATAGTAGAAAGAACGGTGATTTCTTACGGCCTTTGCAACATCATGAATGATCTCTTCTACTGAAGACTCATAGCATTCGCTTTGTTCTGACTTGATTCCCGATTCTTTTCTTAGAAGAGAATATCTCTTGAAAGAAATCTCCATTCCCTCTTCATAATCATAACGAGATGAATGTAAGACCTCTCCCAAGTGATAAATTTCGTCAACAGACCATAGCATTTCTGCTTGTGCGTTATTAGCAAAACCAATAACTGAGAAAAGAACGGAGAATTGAATTGAAAAGATAACTAGAAGACTTCTCATTTCTTAATCCCATCTATTGAAGATAACGTTTACGTTTCCTAACATATCTTGATTTACAAAGAAGTAACCAAGACTTGATTCAGCAAAACAACTTCTTGAGTAAGACTTACCAGGAACAAGTTCTTTACAAGAAACTTCAAGGTCCATTGGAACGGCCTTATTACCGTTAGAACCTTTTTGACATCCCGGAGCTTTTTCAACAACGTTGAGAATTGCTTCCTTAACATACGATACTGGATTTTCTTCAAAGTCAGCATCTAGAATATCATCGTGTACCACAAATGATTTTGAATCTAGAATTTGATAGTTTTCAAAGAATGAATCGTAACAGTCCAGTGATACTGAGGCCGAGGCGATTGATTGAAGAAAAACCAACATTAATACAACTTTTATAGCTTTCATTTCCTACCTCCAAATTATTTATAACTCTTCAAACACAGACATAAAACAATATTATTGGGATAGTTTCAATCTAATAATTAGATAATATAGAATTAGTTCATACGCGAAATGAAACGATGATATACCTATCTAGACAAGCTTTTCATCTTTAGAAAGGATCAAGCGTTGCTCATCGATCATCTGACGAAAAATAGCGAGGACTTTAGCAAGGGCCTCCTCACATTCAGACTGACGACGCTTCGGGCCATCTAAAATATCACGAATATCAAGGGCCATTGATTTGGATACTTTTGAAAGAATATACTCTTGTAAATCTCTATCATAGAGCCTTAGGGCCAAAGCAAGATCTGTGAGTTCGATTTCTCTTAGAAATTCAACAAGCATTTTCACCGTAATATCCCTGAGATTTTCAAGGTTATAGAGCTTGCTCTCAATGAGTTGAGTAAGTTGTGGATCCTTCTTAGAGAGCTCACTGAGAAGGATTTTGCGCTCGTTAGAGCTCATAAGTTGTAGGGCCTTGATCATTTCATCAAGACCCCCTTGGAACTTAGCCATTATAGTGTGGATCTTCCTTAAGAAGATAGTTGACGACATAGTCTTTAACACCTTCTTCAAGTCCCATAAAAGTAAAGCTTGGCAGAACCTCTTTAAACTTTGTCATATCCGCTTCTGTAAAGTACTGATACTGCCCTCTTAGTCTTTCAGGCATATCAAAGAACTCAATATTCGGCTCTTTTCCCATGGCCTTAAATGTTGCAACAGCTAAGTTATAAAAGCTGTCTGCTTGACCTGTTCCAAGATTATAAATACCCGAATGATCTACATTCTCAGGATTATTCATTTCAATCATTGCTCTTACAACGTCGACAACATAAATGAAGTCTCTTAATTGTTTTCCATCTTCAAAGCCCTCTTTGTGAGACTTAAAGAGTCTAACCTTTCCTGAGTCATTAATTTGCCCAAATGCTTTGTGGACAAGAGATCTCATATCTTCTTTATGGTATTCATTTGGACCATAGACATTAAAGAATTTAAATCCAAACCAAAGTTTAGGATGACGTTCTTGCTTGAGAACCCACTCATCAAAGAGTTGCTTCGAATAACCATAAGGGTTCATAGGCTTAAGAGCTGGAATACCATCGTGATTGTCTTTATATCCTAGTTCACCATCACCATAAGTTGCAGCAGATGAAGCATAAATGAATGGGATATCAAGCTCAACGGCAAGTTGGAAAAGGTTCTTAGAATAAAGAACATTATTCTTCATCAGGTAATCCATATCCATTTCAGTCGTCGCTGAACAAGCACCAATATGATAAATACATGAAGCATTATCTAATACATCTGCATATTCAGGAAGAAAGAGTTCATCCGCATGAATATAATCAGCGTATTTTAAGTTTCTAATATTTCTCCACTTATTAGTCTCGGCCAGACGATCAACGATAATAATATCTTCACGTCCCATTTTATTAAGTTCTCCAACGAGAATACTTCCAATAAAACCGGCACCACCTGTCACAATAATCATAAGGTTTCCTCTTTTTTATATAAGTCTTTTAATTGTAATCCAAAAAGTAAAATTAGTAGTAATAGTTTAGCAGAGTCTGCCTTCACATAGAAGTTGTGATAGAAATCAAGATCTGCCTGAATCTTTTCCATTTTAGGGTCTTCATCAATTGTGGCCATTTTTAATTTATTCATCTTATCAATATTTGGACTGAGATACAGACCGTAGAGAAGTGGGAATACAATTAAAACGAGGGAAATAATTCTCTTCGACTTCACACTTAAGATACAGAGGAAGAGGGCCAAGATAATTTCAATATAATTAAAACGTGTAAAGATTGTGACACCAAGGCTAGCTGCCTCATCTCTTGATGTGACCGTTTGAAAAACGGCAGGGACGGCCAAGAAATCTATGAAGATTGTGGCCAACATCCAAGATAAACAGAAGGCCAGGGCAAGGGCCAGGCTTTGATGAGAGTTTCTTTGTAACAAGTTATTCATGCCCATATCATAGCAATTGCGTTAGATTACGGCAATTAGATGCTAGGCTTAATCTCTTCTTCTAAGGCCACTTCAAAGGCCTTCATAATCGCCTTGAAATTACCCGAAGTATACTTTTGGGCAACAGCATCATAAGCCTTTTGAATCTTACTCGTATTAAAAGCAATTTTATAGAGCTCGAGAACAAAATCGTGGGCCACAATAAAGACGCACTCTAGTTGCGTAAGGTTAGTACCCGTGAGTCCCCTAGGATAAGACTCCTCTGGCCCCAGCCCCTCATGATGATTGAGACAAATATTGATCACCTCTTGTGGCATCTCCTTATCCGCCTGTAACATTTCAGCAATAATCCTTCCATGATCAAGAATCTCCTGGCTCAACTCCTGATCCATCGTTGTAATTTTTGATTTTCCAGCACCTTCATAAAAGGCCTTTTTAGGATTGGCCATACCCAGATCATGGAACATTGAGGCCATTGCCAATTTACTCCTAACTTGCTCACTCTCCCAATCCATATGTTTGCATAGAATATTACAGAACATCATAGTCAAATAACTATGGTCGTAGATGAAAGTCCCCTTCATCTTTTCAAAGAGATTGAAAACTTTCTTTAAGTTTGGTTTTTGCAATTCTTTTTCAACACTAGCTAAGGTTTCATTAACTTTAGAGACAATAAATTCATTCACTCCAAGATCTTTAACCATACCATGAAGAATCTCCTGACTCTTTCTAACGTATTCTTCTTTAGTATCAAAGAGCTTAACATCAGCAAGCTTGTCAGAAAAAAGTGCGGTACACTTATCATAGAAATCATGTGATTTTACATAGAATGAATCAACTCTCTTTGCTTTAAACTTTTGAATAAAATTGTCGTCAACAGGGTCTTTCTCATTAGCAATCTTTACATACTTATCAACACCGAGTTTGACAAAAATATCACAAGGAAACGCTGTCACTTTATAGAAATTATTAATTGGTATTGGGAAGTTATCACTACCCGTTTCAGATTTTAAATCGCTTATCAGTGAAGATAATTCAATAAGCTTAAAATTAGCTCCAATGACATTATCTAAAATAGCACTATATTTCTCATCAGTTTTTTGATCATCATTAACGATGAAAATGACATTCTTATCGTGATCAGTCACAATATCTTGCGCTTTCGCAGTCACAGCACTAAAAGTCTCAGATGTTAAATCAATGACAAAGAAGAGATTCTTATCTGTCTTTTCCAATTCAGGCATTAACTCTTGATAGTCTTTAACATTCTTAACAAGCCCAACATCTTTGAAAGAGCTAATGATAGAAGTCACCTTATCAAGTAATGACTTATTAGAAATTGCCAATGTCACATTCATTGTACTTGGTAACATTATTACTTCCTCACCTTCGCCTTAATTTCCATCAATTCCTTGATTTCTACTTTTAAGGTCTTAAGAATATGAGCTTTCTTCTTTTCAATGAGAAAGTCTTCAATATCACTTAGCTGATAAAGAAGAAGCATTACCGCCTTATTATAGGCAAATTTTAAAACGCGATTCTCTGATAAAGTCTCAATAATAATTCTGAGAGCATCCCCTCCCATGGCTTCATTCCAAACTAAGAATTTATCATGGGCCTTCTCGCCCCAAACGATGAGAGTATGCTCATCGCTCTTATCTTCGAGATAAGATGTGACACTTGTAAGATGTTCTTCTTTAACAATTATAGTGATCGGCTTAGATAACTCTTTCACGGCATCAAGTTTATTTGCCGTAGCGACACAGAAAACTTCTTTATTTGGTAGGGATTCAATTATTGATTTAGCACTGGCCTTTCCTGAACCAACGACGAGAATTGGCAGTTCCATGCGCTTAAAGAGATCACGAGAGAGCTCATCAAATTCATCCTGCTCCTCTTTTTCAAAGACTTGATCAACACGGTAATCAAACTCTACGGCGTTGCCTTTCATAATCTCTCTGGCCACGTCGATACTCATAAGAAAGTAATCAACCATGCCCTTGAGATCCTCCACTTTGTCCGAATAAGACTGAAAGCGATCCTCTACAAGGTGCATATGCTTTTGCATATCATCAAGCCCCATCATACCTGCCGAGCCCTTCAAACTATGAAAGCAGCGAAATACCAAGTTATAACATTCTTGGGGGTCTTTACCTTTGTCTAATTCAAGTAGTGCATCTTCACTTTCATCAAGAAGCTCGCCGGCCTCTACTGAAAATTCAGCGAGTAAGGGGTTATCCATGTCTCATCTCCTAGAGGATATTTTATCAGAATATCAAGGAGATATAAGAGGAAATTTATGAATGTTGCTTGGCCAAATATGGGTGAACAATAAGTGCAACCGCTATAATCCCCACCTCAAAGAGCACCACAAGCGGTACCCAAAGCCCCATCATCGTATAAGGGTCTGGAGGCGTTAACATGGCAGAGAGGACAGCAAAGCCCACATAGACATAGTTTCGCATCTTACGTAGGGACTGCTTTGTCACTATCCCCATAAAGCCTAAAATGAGAAGAACATTTGGCAGTTGAAAGAGTATTCCTAAGAAAACAAGAACTTTAGTTGAGAGAACTAAGTAATCCTTAAGACCGATCGTGGCCTCTACCCCAGCAACTCCAAACTGCAGAAGTGTTTCAAAAGTTAGTGGAAAGACTAAGAAATATCCGAAGCATACACCTAGACAAAAGAAGATGAAAGCGACGAAAATAAACGGTCTTACGGCCTTTATCTCATAATCATAGAGTCCAGGTTTGATGAACTTCCACACCTGGTAGAACCAAAGAGGACTAGAGACAATTACTGAAGAGTAAAAGGCCACCTGAAATTGTGAAAGGACCTTATCAAGAAGTCCAAGATAGACAACTTTCCCATCTGCCCCCAGGGCATTTCGAAGTGGTCTTAGGAGAATTTCTTGAATATGCTCTCCATAACCATAACATAGAAAGAACGTCACAAAGAGAATGAGCACGACTTTGATTAAAGTTGATCTAAGCTCTTCTAAATGTTCAACAAGTGACATTTCTTTCAAAAGTTACCTCGAGATATTTAAGTATTGGAAATTACTGTCCGATATACATAATATATAAATGAATTTAAAGAGATAGTAAAAGAAAATGAAAAAGATCCTATTGGCCTATGTAATTTTAACATCTTATGTTTCTGCCCAGAGTCTCCTACACTGTCTAGGAGCTGAAGAATCTCATTATGCCAAACAGAAATACACAGGGCCTAATTATAGGCTCAACCAACTTATGATTGAAGAGATCTCGTCGCTAAGTGATCTCAAGGTTATTCCTAGGGTTTATAAGAAAATTTGTCAGGATAAATCAAATTACCCTTCTCTACTTCTACTTGAGAATCTCATTCATCCAAAAGAAAGACTCTTTCAAACCTCGAAGAATCAATTCATTGAAAAGTCTTCTCTTGAGACAATTAAAGAAAATAGTGGTCGTCTGCTAATTACATACCTGTCTTATCTACAAACTGTTGCTAAGACACCGAAGTGTATTGAAAAAGAAATTCCAGAGATCATTCCTCTGTACTCACGCTATCGCTATCTTGAAGATATTGTCGATCCAAAGGATATGAATGGCTCATATAACGAAATAAAGGCAATCTTCTCAAAGCTTAAACATGCCGATAAAATTTTAGAGAGATGCTCACAAAGAGCGACAAAGAACAACTAAGAGCAACTAAGAACGACTAAGAATAAAAAACCTTAAGCCCACTCCCATCTTCAAACTGACATCCAGCTAAAAAAGATTCAAGCCTGGCCCTTAAAGAGTCACCTGCTTTTGTTCTAATGTAGAGATGATCCTCAACCAATGCCATTAATTCAAAATCAGCACCACTCTCTTCATTGAGATTTTTAAGAAATGGAACGAGATCTTGAGATAGAAAAGCTGCCGGCCACTTACCACTAACTCTCTGCCTTGGATATTTCGCTTTATAAATAGACTTCTCATTTTCAGACTCGTCACTATCTTGCTTAAGAATAAACTCTGAATCAGAATTCTCGATAAAGCTTCGAATATCTCTTACACAATGAGCACAACCACCTGCGGCCTTGGTCATATTTGTAACCGTGAGAATATCTCCTGCTCCTTGAGAAATCGCATCTTTGATTTCAGCTTCAGTAACGGCAAAACAGCGACAAATAAGATTCTCTTTAATACTTCCTTGTGAAGTAATATCACTTAGTACTGGGCTAAAGTGGAAATGAACTTCATCTAGTAATTGCCACCAATAGGTCTTAACCAATTGATCGTCACTCACCTCATAGACAAGGCTTGGAGTAGCTAAAGACTCAAAGTTCTTCCCCACAACCAATTCAAGAAGTGCAATAAAGAGATCGCGAACCTTCTGTGTACCAGTCACGCTAAAGTCTTCAAGTTTTCCCTTAGGGTTTAAGAGAAGCTCAATCTCGATAGAGTCTTCAACTCCATCGAGACTAGTTTGAATTTTTTGAGTAAAGTTTGCGCCGATGATTTTTTCACACGAGAGTTATTGAACATCTACTTCTTTTCTTCTTCTCTTAAAGTGAGAATTTCATATCCATCATCTGTTACAAGAATTGTATGCTCAAATTGAGCAGAAAGTTTCTTATCCTTAGTAATAACAGTCCAACCATCTTTAAGAACTTTACAGTGCTTTACACCAAGATTGATCATTGGCTCAATTGTAAAAGTCATCCCAGGTTTCATCACGGCCCCTGTCCCTCTCTTACCAACATGAACAACTTGTGGGTCTTCATGAAACTCTCTTCCAATCCCGTGCCCACAGTAATCTTCAACGACTGTGTAACCATGAGAGTGAGCAATTTCCTCGATAACAGCACCAATATCACCAATATGACCACCTGGTTTAACTTGTTCAATCCCCGCCATCATACATTGATAAGTAACATCAACGAGTTTCTTCGCTTCTTCTGAAACATTCCCAACGAAGAATGTCTTATTTGTATCACCATGAAACTTATTGAGATAAGTCGTAACATCAATATTGAGAATATCACCATCCTTAAGAACGTCTTTCTTATTCGGAATTCCGTGACAAATAACTTCATTAAGAGAAGTACAAACTGATTTAGGAAACCCATGGTAATTGAGTGGAGATGGGTATGCTCCATTCTTCACAATATAGTCATGGCAGATCTGGTTCAACTCCTCCGTTGAAACACCTGGCTTAATGAATTGTTCAATATACTCAAGAGTACTAGCAGCGAGACGGCTCGTGGCCCTCATTAGTTCAATTTCACGCTTAGACTTGATAGAGATCATCTTCTATTTCCTATTTTAAGTTTTGCCGACCATAACAAATACTTACATTGATGGCCATCGCTTTTGTATTTTCAACTGTTTATATATAATACACCCATTGTAAAAAGTACAAGGAAGCACAAATCAATAACGCAATGCGCTACAATAATTTCACTTGCGTATCGATTATACACTCAGGAGAGAGATTTGAAGAACTTGAAATTACTACCTTTTTTCATCTATATTCTATTAAGTTTCAGTACCTTAGCGAAGTCCGTCAACTTCAAGCTACTGAATATCATTGATAGAACTGGAGAGATCAATATTGAAAGGAACGCCCATAAAGATCACACAAGGGCCAATACTGAAAATATCGTCAATCTCATCAAGATAGGAAAGGATTTCAAGCAAATCAGCAAGCAGTACTCACTTCAGATTGTGAACAAACTCAATAATGGTGAAGTTCTCACTGGTGCAGAAATCGCAACCCTCGATCTCTTTATGAAGACTCTTCTTATTGTGACGGATAAGAATATGGAGCTTGGTAAGCTTTACTACTTAAGTCTTGAAGAGAAGATGTACTATCCAAACAATACGCAAAGAACAAAAGAAAATATGATCTGGCTAACAGGTTACCTCAATGTCTTTGACCTTTTCACAAGTGCCTATGATCACTACTTCAGTGAAGGAAAAGTCAGACGTATTCTAAAAGATATCTATAGAGTAAGAGCAAAGGAAGTTCCATCTCTTAAAAAGCTTAAAGCAAGTGTAAAACTTATTAATGATAAGAAGTTTAAAGAATTCTTAAAGAGTAAAACTCTAGAAGTCTATGCCAATAGAGTTCCTATGCTACAAGAAATGGATGTCACTCTAACAAGACAAATTGCCCAATTTGAAATGCTTCCTATTTCAACAGAGATTCAAAAGAGAAGCTATCCTAGAATGAAGCTTTGGAGCTTTTGGGATTCAATCGTAAGAGTCTTTAACAACTTCACAAACTTTGTATCAGGTGTTTTTGGTAATATCGTTGGCTCTGTAAGATGGAGACATGGATACCTTTACGACCACTATTGGGCGCATAACTACCTAATGGAAACCCTGAAGCCACTCGATATTATTGCTGAGAAAACACCATTTGCTCTAACAGATCTTTTCATTCCAGGACACTTTGGACATATTGCTGTCTACCTAGGAACGGAAGAGCAGCTTAGAGAGATTGGAATGTGGTCACACCCAAAGATCATTCCTCTACAATCAGAAATTAGAAAAGGAAATACGATCCTTGAATCAATCAGACCAGGATCAAGAATGGTTTCTCTTAGAGAATTCATGGAAATTGATGAGATCACAATTGTTAGACAACCGAATCTACCTAAAGAATCGTTGACCTCTATGAAAAAGTATTCGTAGGTGCCATTGACCAACTTGATAAGAAGTATGACTTTAACTTTGATGTTCACACTCTTGAGAAAGTTGTTTGTTCAGAAGTTCCTTACCATGCTTTTGGACATATTAAGTGGCCGACATCATATGTCTTTGGAAGATATACGATCTCACCAGATGAGGTTATCTCACTAGCTTACTATGATAACTCTCCAGTTAAGTTTGAGATGGCCGTTATCGCAAATAAGGCCAAGAAAGTAAGACACATCTCTCTAGAGGAAATGGGTAAAAACCTTTCATTTAGAAAGAATAGTAAAAGATCTAAGCTAACTTGGTAAGGCCTCTTTTGATAAGAAACAAAAGAAGTGTAAAACATACAGAAGAAAGAATCACCAGGACCATGGACCAGAGTGGAAGTATGTTAAGAGCTGTAAAACAGTTTACCAACAAATGGTATATGGCCAATAATTAAAATCCTTAGTATGTTGTTTGGCATGAACGCCAAACAACATCTTATATTCAGACCAGATGTGTCACAATATCAAGTCTCTAACTTTAGAGAGATAGAAAAGACACATATCGAAGAAATTCCTAATGTAAAATATATGACAGCTTTTGAAGAGCTTGAACAAAACTCAAGCTCTGAAGTTGTTGTCATTTCAACAAGTCAAACTCCTGTCAAAGAGTTAAGTGAAAAGCTTAAGGCCTTTAATATCAAACTTTGGATTCATCCCAATTCAGGATATGACAATCTCCCTCAATCCTTTGTTGAGCAGGCCAACTTCCCAATTGTGGTAGGTAATACAATTAGAGCTAACGCTGTTTATCTTTATAGTGTTCAATGCCTTCTTGATTCAATGGGACCAATTCCATTCTATCAACAGTGGGAACCCACACGACAATTTGAAAGAAAATCTTTTCGAAAGGAAAATATTCTTGTTATTGGTCGAGGTCATATTGGTCAAAAAATGACAAGCTTCCTCGAGAATTCTGAACTTGAATATCAACTTCTTGATCCGTTTCTTGGAGAGACGACGATAAATTATTCAAAGGTGACGACAGTTATTGTTTTGGCCAGTTTAAATAAAACATCTCATCATCTTCTGAATAAGGAATTCTTTAATAAGCTGAATAAATCTGTCACGATCATTAACCCAGCACGAGGAAAGATCATTGATGAGCAAGCACTTATTGAATATCTGAAGTCATCACCCGATTCAAAAGTCTACCTTGATGTCTTTGAAAAAGAGCCTTGTGATTTTTCAAAGTTTAGCTTCCATAAGAATATTCATCTTAGCTCACATATTGCTGGAGTCTATGAAGATATTGACCAAGTCATTATTGAACATGAGCTAAATACTATTAAAGACTTCTTTGAGTTAGAAGAAGATAAGTTTAAGAAGAAATACGAGAGGCTTCTTCTTAAGAATAAAATAATCAATGATATACTAATATAGAGGTGAACCATGAGTGATAAAATGAACGACAAGGTAATTAAGAATTTTGAGTCT